>WAOH01000139.1 GCA_015521385.1 Thermoproteota archaeon | reverse complement strand
GAATGGATCCCGAGGATCGGGCTTCCTCCGGATCATCAACACCTCGCAGTCCCTGAGGATGATCCCCACGGCAGCGTCGCACTCCATCAATTATCAACTAGTTTAAATTCCAGAGAGTAATTAAGGGTTGAGAAAAGGTGCCTCGATTGGGGCTGCTGGACCTACTCTACAGGTTGGCTAGCCTGCTGGAAATGCCCCTCTACCAGAGATACTTGGAGTCCAAGGTAAGGGAGGGAGAGATCCCGAAGCACGTAGCCCTCATACTCGATGGAAACAGGAGATTCGCCCAGAAACTGGGGCTCGATTACCTGAATGCTTACAGGATAGGGGCTAGCAGAACGGAGGAACTGCTCGACTGGCTGCTTGAGCTGGGGGTGGAACACGTCACTCTGTACGCTTTCTCAACGGAGAACTTCACAAGACCTAGGGAGCAGGTCGAGGCGGTCTTCAGGGTGATAGAGGAGAAGTTGAGGGATCTCATAGGGAGAATCGATAAACTGAGGAGGAACGGAGTGAGATTTAGGATCGTCGGAAAGAGGGAACTCCTCCCACAGCGTGTAAGGGAGCTCGCTGAGGAGCTGGAGACCATGACCAGGGACTTCGGCGGTAAGACCCTGAACTTGGCCGTGGCCTACGGTGGTAGGATGGAGATAGTCGATGCTGTCAGGAAGATCGCCGAGGAGGTGAGGGAAGGCAGGCTGAGACCGGATGAAATAGACGAAAATGTCATCAGATCCCATCTTTACGCTCCAGACCTACCGGATCCCGATCTCATAATCAGGACATCAGGAGAGGAGAGGCTGAGCAACTTCCTTCTGTGGCAATCGGCGTACTCCGAGCTCTACTTCTGCGAAGTTTACCTACCGGAACTAAGGAAGGTAGATATCTTAAGGGCCATAAGGGACTATCAGAGGAGGAAGAGGAGGTTTGGAAGTTAGGGAATACAGGATAGATGTCGGGGGTGCTATACTCGACTTAAACACGTTCAGAGAGGAGTACGGCATAAGGACGGATCTCACACAACAGGTGAAGGTTGAGGGGCTGGACGGCCGTCTGACTAGGCTATTGAAGGTGATGATCCCGGACTTCAACGTTTACCTCTTGGAAACGCCTCACATACTCAGATACATAACCCATCCTCACATATCGGGCGAGTCTTTGGAGATACTACTTTCTGAGAACTCATCCCTCCTCAGAAAGGTAGTGGACAGATTCACGCTGCAGAGGTTCGGTAGAATAGTGGCCGCTGAGGGTCTGATCAGGAAAATGGGCTTGGATGTGCCCCTAGTCGACGATCTCCGGGACTTGGGTGACGCGGTGGCGATAGTAATTGCACCCACCGAGAAGGAGGAGGTGGAGGCCCTCGAATCCAGGATCAGGGAGAGAGGGGGGAGGCTCAGAGTTGTCCTGTTCATGGGCCCCCTCGGCGAGGGGGATGTGAGGATCTTGGGCGACGAGGCCAATTCGCTCGGTGCAGATTCCATATTCTTGGCTCCAGCCCTGCTCGGGAGCAAGGACAGCAGGGGGTCTCTGGTGGCGTACGGCATCGATGTAGGTCTGCTCAAACTCGGTAAGGTAGTTGAACTCGGATCGGTGGTGGATGAGGTGACCCTCTGCAGGCTCCTCAGGGATTACCCTCCGGGCATAGACATCTCGGGCCTGAGGGAGAGGATGCGACCCGACCTCAATTACCTCAGATCGATCCTGGAGGACATACTCTTCCTATTGGAGCAACCAGTCTTCGATCCCTGGCAGATAGAGATCCTCATGAGGGAGGCCAAGAACCTCAGGAGGCAGCTGATGAAGTATGGTGGCTGATCCCCCCGAGATCTTCCTCATCGGCGTCAATGGAGATGGGAGTAATCTGAGCGATTACGTTCTCTCTGATGGCCCGATCCCCCGCAAGAACAAGAAATGGGGCATCTCCGTGACCGGACCCACTGAACTTCTTCTCAGGGAGATGGGGCTCTGGACTTTGGCAAGGTTGGCAGTGAGGAGGAGCGAGAAACTCAAGAAACTACACGAGAATGCCCTAGACCAAGTTTTGGGAACCATCAGGTCTCTTGACATGATCCCGGATTTCGTGCTGGTGGCAGACGATTGCGCCTCCTACGAAGGCCCCCTCCTTCCTAAGTGGTATTTAGAGGATGTGTACTTGGTATCCCACGAGCTCTTGGCCGAGGAGATAAGATCCATCGGTGCCGAAGCTTTCCTGCATGCGGACGGGAACTACGGCCCATACTTCAGGGAGATAGGCAGAATTTGGGACCTCGTGCATCCTCTAGATGTGTATCCAAGGGGCGATCTCACAGATTACAGGAACTGGTTGAGGTTAGCAGCCAAGATCAGACCGATCATAGGTGGCAAGGTGGCAACGGGAATAGCTTTCGAGCTTGGTAGTGAGGAATTGATCTTGAAGGCCGTGAGGGAGTTTCTCGAGATAGGCATGGAGGATGTGGTGCTCTCTAATTTCCATCCTCCCCTGAAGGAATTGAACGTGAGGAGGATAGTGGAGATGATCAGGGATGCCCTGCCCCGATCCTGAGCAGGTGGCGGAACAGCTACTCCGATCTATGAGGGTGGGGTGCACCGCCTTCACGGGATTGCTGCGATCGCTGACCGCGGACTGCAGGACTCCCACTAGGGGAGTTGTCCCCAAGTACGTGCTGATCTCGCTCGGTGATGCCATGGGCAGGAGGGCCCGCGAGGAGGACATTAAATCCATAAAAGCCTGCTGGTGCGAGTCCGGAGATGAGATAAGGACGATCTTAGCGGTTGTACTGAGCAGGCTGGCCATGATATGCCCGAGCGAGGTCTCCTCCTCGCTCAGGGGATTGGAGTGCGGGGGCATGATGCTGCTGGCGAGGTGGGTTTACCCGATACTGGGGCTGTGGGATACCTCTCACTTAGATTCATTGGAGAGGAGAGACCTCTTTCTGATGAGCTGGGCATGGTACGCGAGGTACGTGCCCGAGGACTTCGAACTGGCACTAGACAGGGTGCTCAGCAGGTCGGACGTCGTCGACAGGTATCTGGTGCGGGCCTTGAAGGAGCTCAGGAAGGTCAATCCCTCCAAGGTCGTCGAGAGGCTGAGGGACAAGCCGGGCCTCCTCAAAAAAGTAGTTCCTTGAGGAGGAGAGCCTCTCTCAGGCTGATCTGACCGGGCGCTACCTCTTCGCCCAAGAAGGAGTAGACAAGCGGTGATCCCAGGAGGGCAGCCATCCTCCTACTGAACGAGGCCCTCTCACCCATGGAGAAGGCAACGAGTCTCCCCCCGTGGTCCACCCTCCTGTACAGGTTGAGGACGCGGTACGCCTCCAGCTCGTCCCTCGCCAAGGTGACCACCTTGGCCAGCCCACCCGCACCGAGGAGCTGATTGGATACTCGCAACAGGACCTCATTCTCAGGCGTTCCCTCGGGGTCATGCCAGGAGTAGACGGCGTTTGCGACCCGGAGGCCCTCGAGGGCGAGCTCTAATTCCACATCCACTAAACCAGAGATCTTAGCTAGAGAGACGAGATACTCGGGAGGAATATCAGATCCGTTACCGCCGTGCCTCTCACTCCTCCAAGTGAGCAGGGCCCTGTCCTCCATTCCGCTTATCAGCTGCCTCACCCTCATGAGGTCAGGCGGCGAATCCCATATCAAATCCATTCTGAACTCCACGAGATCGCTTCCCATGGATAGAGCGAGTTTCGCGTTCCTTCTAGCCTCCTCGGGGCCTCCGCTCACAGAGGTAACGATTCTCATCTCAGGTGCACCGCTGCCTCCTCTGGGCCGGAGCCCTCGAAGATTATCGAGGCTATGGCCCTCACCATCTTCTCCGGGTTATCGTGCTGAAATACGTTCCTCCCGAAGGCCACGCCAGCTGCCCCGGCTTCCATAGCGTCTGCCACCATCCTCAGAACATCTAGGTCCTCCTTCATCTTGGGCCCGCCAGCTATGATTACTGGGATGCTCACCCCCTCGGTTACGATCCTGAACGTATCGGGATCTCCCGTGTAGGGGACCTTCACTATATCGGCGCCCAGCTCGGCACCGACCCTGGCGACATGGGCTATGAGATTCGGGTCGTACTTATCCCTGACGTTGGGACCCCTGGCGTACATCATTGCTAGGAGCGGCATGCCCAGCTCGTCCGCCTCCGATGCGACCTCACCCAGCTTGACGAGCATGTCCGGTTCACTGGGTTCCCCCCCGATGTTCACGTGCACACTGACTCCATCGGCACCCAGTCTGACCGCTTCGAGGACATCCCCAACCCTCACCTTCCTGTTGGGCTCGGGACCGAGGGACGTACTGGCTGAGAGGTGCATGAGCACCGGCAGGTGGGCCCTCGAGAGGGACTTTATCATCCCCTTATGGAGGACGACGCAGGTTGCTCCGCCACGGGAAACCCTCTCGACGGCTTGTTCCACGCTCTCTATGCCCTTTATCGGCCCATCTGTCAAACCATGATCCATGGGAACGCAGAGGATCCTACCATCTCTCATTATCCTGGACAGCCTCACGTCCTTGCCCCACATGGCGATCGATCACGGGACCGGGGGATGAATTATAAGGGTCCCTGCAATCTGAGCTGTAGATATGGAAGCCATCCGCCTCCTGATGAACCTCAGCCTGGCTGTGCTGTCGGCTTACATGCTCCTCAATGTCATCAGGTCGATCAGGGGACTGAACAAGCTGCCGACTCCCAGAGAAAATTCGAGCTGTGGACGGAGGATCTCCGTGATAATCCCGGCGAGGAACGAGGAGGGGAGGATCGGGAGAGCGGTGGCTTCCATCATGAGGGAGCTGGGTCCCGACGACGAGATCTTGGTAGTCGACGATGCCAGCTCTGATAATACCTTCTCAGAGGCGCTGGAGCACTGCGACGAGAGGTGCACTCTGATCAGGGTGCTAGAACGACCCGAGGGATGGACCGGCAAGTCTTGGGCATGCTATCTGGGTTACCTGCACTCCAAGGGCGACGTTCTCCTCTTCATGGACGCCGATACCATCGTGAGGGGTAAGATCGGAGGGGTGTGCGACCTGCTCAGGGAGTACGATGCCCTATCCCAAGTCCCCAGGGTGAGGTGCGAGTCGCTGGCCTGCGGCTCGATAGAGGTGGCATTCACCTCCCTCCTGAGGATCACCTATCCCTACTGGGACATGACCGACGGGAGGGCCTGGCTCGCCGGCGCCTTCATGTGGTGGAGGAGGACTTCCTACGAGCGAGTGGGGACGCACGAGTCCGTCAGGAACAGTCCCGTGGAGGACGCGGATCTGGGCAGGAGGGCCGCGGAGAAGGGAATGAAGGTGACGTTCTTCACTGGGAGGATAGCTGAAAGCTCCTGGATCTCTTCTTGGAAGGAGGGCATGCTCACCCTGACGAGGATAATGTCCGCCAGAGCGCCTAGGCCGCTAATGGCGTTTATCGTCGGGCTAATAATGATTTACGTAGCAATGATTACCTATTTGACCCCTATCACAGCTATTCTGGGCTACACTGATCCGATCGTGTCATTCATGTACTTGGTTTCGATCTTCGGGTACGCCAGCATCTCGTTCACTGAAGTTGACGCGAGGCCCATGTCGCTGGCCCTCGCGCCCCTCGGTCTCATCCTTTTATCCGTAGCGATGATCAGAGCCTCCTTGGGTGCCAAAATAGAGTGGAAGGGTAGGAAACTGGGTCTATCAGAGTAACTCCTCGAACATCTTCCTCTCCTTGCATGCTGGACAGTACCAAACGAGTTCTGCGTACCTCTCATCACCCCTTTCTCTTATCCTCCTCTCTAGCTTCCGGATCATCCTCACCGTCCCCTTAAGTGGAGCGCCGCATCCCCTGCACCTTGCTATCTCGTCCTTGGTCTCCTCAATGAAGTCCCCAGTGATGAGGAGGTGAGGATTGATCTCTCTGCTCAGCTCCATCGCATTCTCGGGGCAAGACTCCTCACAAGCCCTGCATCCTATACACAGCTGGTGGGAGAACTCGAGCTTAAGCACCTCTCCCTCCTTTACTATCCTGAGGGCCTTCGTCGGGCAGACCTTGGGGCAGACACCGCAGAGCGTGCACTCGTCTGACACGGACACCCTGAAGAAGTTGAGGTACTTCAGCTCGATCCACTCATCCCTGTCCTCTAACTCCGATGCTATCAGGGTGGCCTCCATCGACGAATACTCGTTCAACCTCTCTATACGGATGGGTCTCCTCTCGGCCTTGGGTAGTGATTCGAGCTCCTCCAAATAGGGCTCCAGTAGATCCAGCCCTATGCCCCTGAACTCCACTCCCTTCTCCCTAGTCAGCAGCACCGCCACTAGGGGGAAGGATCTCTCCTGGGACCTGATGACGCTTCCCTCATCAGCTTCCTCGAGCTTAGACAGGGGGACGGCGTACAGCACCTCCGAATCCCTCAACATCCTCCCGAAGCCCGTGAGTGCGAAACTAGGGAATGTTAGGTAGCCGGCTGGACAGGCGTTAGCGCACGCTCCGCACTCGCTGCACCTGCTCAGATCTATCCTGACAGGCTTCTCCCTCAAAATGGCGTTTTCAGGGCACGCGTCAACGCAGAGGTAACAATGAGGGAGGCTCGCGCATCTGCTGTCCACCAGTGGAGCATCCATGTAATCAAATGAAGCCTTGGCCATCCTCCTTATGAGCACCCTCCTCTTGAGTGGTTTCTCGCTCACCACCCTGTAGGGGGCCTCGGACCTCAGGTACTTGGCGTACTCCAGGTACTTGGACGGTTCCTCCCAGGGCGGTGAGTAGACTACTCTGACCCACTCAGCCCCGTACCTCCTCACCAATTCTATGATCTCCCTGACCCCATCGGGAGGACCTCTCAGCACGATTGAGGCTCCGTCATCCAATTTCTGGGCTATTTCAAGTGCTAGAGATTCTCGATCGGATCCCTCAGGCACATCGATCAGCTCGATCTCACCGGACAAAAGGAGCACCCTTCCTCAGAGCACGACCAAAAAATGTTGGGGGACGCCGATCACTCGGCTCCCAGCAGGACCCTCAGCAACAGCATCGAGGCGTCCATGACGTCCCTCATCGAGATCACACCGACAGGCTTACCCTCCTCGTCGACCACTGGTAGATGAGATACGTCCGCGTCCTTCATCTTCCTAGTAGCCTCCTCCACAGGCTCCTCGGGCTTTATGGTTATCGGGTTCTCGGTCATCACATCCCTGACCGGTATCCCCTTCCCGCAGAGGCCCCTGTAGCCCGTGTACAGTACGTCCCTCTGGGTGACTATTCCGACGAGCTTCCCGTCCTCATCCACGATGAGGACGCTGCCACCCTGGTTCTCCCACATGGTCTTGATGGCGTCGTCGACGGTCGCGGTCACGGGGAGCGTGATCGGAGGTTTACTCATTATGTCCTCGACTCGGAGGGGGACCTTCCTCTTAGGTTTCCATGCAGGGGACATGCTATCACCTAATCAGCTTGTAGAGGCAATAGCTTTAAACATCACCGCACCCCGTCCGTTCCGGGAGCCCTGAGCTTCTCCTTGCATGTTCGAGCATCTCCCTCTCGACGAAACCACCTTCAGCCTGGATGACCAATCGACGCACAAATGGTTAATTTTCCTCACTGACAACGTTGGTGTGGTGGGTGGGATGCATAAGATAAGCAGACTCGTTGCGATAGCTCTGCTCACGCTAACGATGCTGGCGCCCCTAACTTTAGAGGCCTCCAACAGAAGCAGGGCTTTCACTAGGGTTCCAGCGGTCTACCAGACCCCTGAGGGTGTCTCGATGGGTTCTCTGGGGAATCTCACAGTGGAGGTCGAGCCGGGTCAGGGGTATGTGTACTTCTCGGCCGATCCCCTAACTCAGATAGACACTCAAGGAGCCGCCAGGACCGCCGCCTTGGTTGCAAGCTATACCTTGGGCAGGGATCCGCTCTCCTACAACTTCTACTACAGGTTGGAGTCCAACAGCATGATAATCGGAGGACCGAGCGCCGGCGCTGCCATGACCGTGGCCACAATAGCTGCTCTGCTCGGCAAGGAGGTCAGGCAGGACGTCGTGATGACCGGCATGGTTAACCCGGACGGGACGGTGGGCCCCGTGGGCGGCATACCTGAGAAGCTGGAAGCCGCCGCCCAAGGCGGGGCTAAGGTGTTCTTGGTCCCGGCCGGTCAGAGGATAGTGGAGAGGGCAGTGCCCAAGCAGGTGAAGATCGGGCCCCTCGTGATGACCACCGTGGAGAAGGAGAAGGTCGACTTGGTCGAGCTGGGGAGAAAGCTCGGGGTGGAGGTCAAGGAGGTCAGCACCATCGCAGATGCCGCTCGCTACATGATAGGCATAGAGCTGACACGCCCGACGGCCAAAGAGCCAGCGCTACCGAAGGAGCTTAGGACGGTCATAGAGAAGTGGGTCGATCACTACCTGAGGGAGAGCGAGTCCATAAGGAAATGGGTGGAGGCAAATCTGAGTAAGCTCAGCTACATGGCGAGGAAGGCGGTCGAGAAGGTCCTGACCCTATCAGAGGAGTTATCTAACAAGGCCAAGGAGGAATTGAGCAGAGGACTGTACTACACGGCTTCGAGCTCCGCCTTCCAATCCACCTTCGAGGCCGAGTACGCGAGATCCCTCGTGTACTTCGCGGTCTCGGGACCCAAATCCATAGAGCTGATCGCCAAGAGGGTGAGCGACAAGATAGACTCCGTCGGGCAGAAGCTAAATGGAACCAAACCCAATAGCCTGAGCTCGCTGGAGGCCTTGATAGCCGCCAAGACCCGTTACTACATGGCGAGGGACGCGCTCTCCAAGGCAACCCTCCTCGCGTCCAAGAATGTGTACTTCGACTCCACCGACTGGGGTGCCCTACACTGGCTGTCCTACGCCTACTGGAGGGCGGAAACGGCCGAAACCTGGACATGGCTCCTCGGAATAGGGAAGGGACAGATGGTACCCGAATCTCGCTTGAGGAGGGTCGCCTCCGTCATGCTATACGAGGCGGAGAGCGTCGTATCCTACGCTGTCAGCCTTTTGCAGGACATCGGGGCGTCCTCCGATCTGCTCAATGAGGCTTCCGACGATCTCGACAAGGCAGGAGCCGCCTTCTCATCCGGAGATCTCTACGGCAGCCTTGGCCTGACAACCAGCGCCCTCGCCAAGGCGACGGCATCAATACACCAGTGGTTCACCAGCGACCCCGATGCCGTGCAGGACGCGCTCAGGAGGATGAGCTACTCGTCCATCAACGATCTTCTACGCCGCAACATAGTCCCAGTCCTTGCGCTGAGCTACGCCGAGACTGCCAAGGTATACGAGACATCTGGTAAAAAGTTTGACTCAATAGTTTACTTCGAACTGAGTTCGGCCCACGCTCACATGCTCTCCCTACTGGCTCTGACCAAGGGTCAGCCGAGTAAGACGGCCTCTAGCACCATAGCCACGCCGTCGACTCCCTCCACCACAGAAACGGTCACGGTGACGGTGTCGCGAACGGTAACGTCCCCCTCGGGACCTGCAGGCATCCCAAATTCCCAGATGATCCTTCTCCTTGGAGCTCTCCTTATAGGGCTCTTCGCCGGCTATCTACTGGGGAGGCGATAGGTGCGCATTACATCCCCCTTCCATCTATTTTATCCCCTCACAGCCACTCACCTCGATGGCCACCCTGATAGACGATCTAGTGGAGTATAGGAGGGGCAGGAGCTGGCTGGAGAGGAACGCCTCACTACTCAGGATGAGTTACAGGGGGAAGTTCGTCGCCGTTCTCGGGAGCAGGGTAGTCGACAGCGATGAGGACAGGTTTAGCCTCCTCCAGAGGTTGTGGTCGAGGGGACTCTATCCAGGCCCGGTGATAATACATTTCGTGGATTGAAGCTCGTTCTCAGCATGTCTGGATTTGTAGGGCCACCTGCTTCACCTACAAGCCTGAACAAATCACCATGCAGGTTACTCCCTGAGGGGGCCCCATTCAGTTAAAGAAAAATCCTAACCTTGCGGTGAAGTTCGAT
>WAOH01000138.1 GCA_015521385.1 Thermoproteota archaeon | reverse complement strand
GTCGTGGATTCCGTAACCGCGCTCTACCTGACGAAGCCCGTGGTGGCTAGAAAGACAGTGCTCCTGCTGAAGAAGGTGCTATCAGGAACGGGAACCACATCCATCCTGATAAGTCAGGTAGGGGTCACGGAGAGAGGGTTTGGTGGTCCAGGAGTTGAGCATGCGGCCGACGGTATCATCAGACTTGATCTGGACGAGTGGGATGGTGAGCTCGTCAGGAGCCTCATAATCTGGAAGATGAGGGGAACCGCCCACTCCATGAGGAGGCACCCATTCGAGATTACGGACAATGGAATAGTGGTGCATCCCGATAAGGTGGTCAAGAGGAGGAGCATTATTTTAGAGGAGTGAAGCAGCAGCCACTACTGAGGTGAGCGCGCATAGCCCTAAAGGATCGCATAAAATCGTCGCTGGAACACTACGTCAGTGAGGCTAGAATTGCCATCGAGGAGGTATTAAATAAAGAGTCGGACTCCCCTTTCTACTCTCCTTTAAAGGAATTCCTGAGTGGAGGCAAGAAGGTGAGACCCGCCCTCCTTCTGATAGTACATGATGCCTGTGGTGGGGGTGGGAAACCAGGTCCCGCGGCGGCTGCAATAGAACTCATACACGCGGCATCCCTGATACACGACGATATTATAGATAGGAGCACGCAGAGGAGGGGGGAGTTCTCCTTCCATATGAAGTACGGGTTCGAGATGTCGATCCTAGTGGCCGACTTCATACTGTCATTGGTGCTGGATATCGCGAGTACCTACGAGGACAGGAAGGTAGGTGAGATCCTATCCAGAGCCTCCAAACTCATGTCTATTGGGGAAATGAGGGAAGTTCAGGTGCTGGAGAGCGGGAGACCCCTCTCCTTAGAGGAGTACCTTGAGATACTCAAGTTCAAGACAGCGGTCCTGTTCGAGGCAGCTACTTCTTTGGGCGCCGTTATCGCCGGTAGATCCGACATCTCTGGGGATCTCGGGTTATACGGTCTTTATATGGGGATGGCCTACCAGATTAAGGACGACCTGCTGGATTGGGGGTCGCCCGGGGAACTCACCTCCCTGCTGAGGGAGGAGGGATTGAGGGATCTCCTAGAGGAGATGGCCAACAATCTGGCTGAGGAGGCCATAGAGAAGTTAGAAGTGCTAGAGAGTTCTCCTCAGAGAGATCTGCTCAAAGATCTGGCCCTTTACTCAGTGAATAGAGAAGAGTGAAGGTAAAAAGTGAAATCAAATTGGGTGGGTACTGCTACAGGAGAGCTAGAAACACTGTGAAGTTAAGTACCACCCACAGTATTACCGCGGCCAGCAGAGATCTCCCTCTGCTCATTTTGAATCCGTACTTACAGGCCAAGTAGATGATGGCGATCATCCATAGAGAGACCAGCAGGTTTATGGACTGCTGCTGAATCTCCAAGCCTCGAGGCATAGCTCCGCCACCGAACCCACCGACATTACCCGTGGACAGGTCTATCTCCCACCTCATAGGGGGCATCACGTACCCAATGTACGCCATAAGGATCCCGGAGAGTATCGAGGGAACGTTCTTGAGGCCCGCCACCATCAGGGATGAGGAGAATCCTCCTCCCCCTGACATGAGCTTCACCAGTATGAAGAGCACGACCGCGGTGATTATCTGAATGAAGAGTTCAGAGAGAAGGGCTTCAAAGTATATGACAGCTGGGTTCTTCATGAACACATTCATTATCTCCTTGGCCGCTTCCAAGGCCTCCTCCGGTATGTTACCTCCACCCACCAAGTAGATCTCCAGCTTCTGGAAAACCATCCACATGCCCAAGCCCGTGAAGGCGGAACCTATCAGGAGGGCGATCAACCAATATTTGAGCTTCGGTCTGATAACCATTGCCCTGAAGATTTTTGGAACGAGTTTTATCGGTTGTAGGATGTAATCGGTGAGCGAATAGGGTATCTCCTCTTCAAACTCTTCAGATATTTCGAAACCCACGCCCACCACCGGGCTATAGTCCGCCTGCGCGGTTAAAAATATCTCCATAACCTTAAAAGTGCGAAGGATGTACCTATATATGGCCCACGCGATGAGGAGAGCGAACATCAACGAATCCTCGTCGGAGATGGAGTTCCCAGCTCACACCGAGCGTGGGCCAAACCAGATAGGGTTTGACCTCGTGACCGGGCCGCATCATGCCGAGGGTCAATTTTTATTAGTGCGATAGTCCACCCACTCCATTGGAGCCGGGGTAGCTCAGCCTGGTTAGAGCACCGGACTCATAAGTTGGGTCGGGCCCACGGTGCTCCCGCTGGGAAATCCGGGGGTCCCGGGTTCAAATCCCGGCCCCGGCACCATTTCAATCACGGAATAACTTGAATACCCCTTATCTCGGCCTTATCCCTCATTTCAGCATCGAACGTAGCTAGGGGGATGCCTTCTCTGTCAGCTATGGACAGTATTAGCTCGTCCTCCCAATCTAACGGATCCTCGCATGATAAGGAGTCGAGGAGCTCGTCCAGATCGTTATGTGCTAGTTCGGCCCGTCTGTCCATTACGTATGTCAGTATCAGGTCCCTCGTTCCCTTAGTGTCCAGACCAGCCCCTCTACCGAACCAGAAGAGTTCGACCAGCACAATGAAGGGGATCACCCAGCCATCTAGGGAGGCGAGAAGCTTTCTAGCATCCTCGTGCTTCTCCGTGTCGCTGAAGTAGGCATATATTAGCACGTTGGTGTCCAGCACGGCTCTCAAAGGGTCGCCCCCCTAGAGATGAGGTAGTCGATCATCTCAGTATCGAGCTTAACTCCCAGAGTTCCTCTGGTCGCGGGAGAGACCCGCCGAATCGAAACGAAGTCCTCCCCTATCTCAACCGAGTAGACTGCATCCTCCAAACTGGATGACAGGAATCTGAGCAGGCCTCTCTTAGTGAATACCCTCTTCCTCATCATAATCCCCGTGAATGGGGCCGCCGGGATTTGAACCCGGGACCTCCGGCTCCCAAGGCCGGCATCCTACCAAGCTAGACCACGGCCCCCTCACAGTAAGGGATGCGTCGAATAAAACTATTTCACGGCTGGGAGCGCTTCCTCGCCCCGCATGATAGGTTCGGGATTACGCCCTTGTCCAACAAAACAGATACCTTGGAGCCCTCGGGGAGCTTTAATCTCAGTCTTAGGGATTCACCGTCGCTCAGAACCGCGTTTACCCTCCTCAGCTCCACCACATGATCTCCCTCTATTACGCTAACGTAGTACACAGTGGCCCTCCCGCTCCCGCTCGTCACCACTAGGAGAGCTTCACCGTCGCAAAGCAGGCTTCCAGTGACATTTACCTCGAGCGAAGAGACCGATATGTATGAAAGGGCTATGGCTATGGTGGAGATCAGGCTCAATGAAGCCAGTAGCAGGGGAAGGGACCTATTCCTGCTCATGTTCATGCCCATGAGAAAACCTCTCGGAGAACCATCTAGGTTCCTTTTGGAGCTTTACTAGTGGAAAAGCCATGCTTCCTGCCGGAGAGAGCCCATTTGAAAATCCATACTGCTCCCCAGACTCATCGGCCTTGTACACAAGGAAGCTCCCGTCGTCCTCCTCCTCGTAGACGACGTATGAGAATATATCCGGTTTAGTGGCCCCGTAATTGTTTGCGAATGTACCTATCACCCTCTTTCCCAGCAGCTCACTGTTGAACTCCATGAGGACTGTGATGGAGTTGGACGCCGCTGCCAGTCTGAGCAGGTCCAGTAGGGAGTTCAGCCGCAGTAACTCAAGCTCCCAATCGCAACCCTCCTTCTCCTCAGGGTCCATTCCATCCCCCCACACGTTTGATGGGTCGGGATTTAACCTTTATTTGAGGGCAGAAGAGGACAGGTAGAGGGTCCTTAGGAGGACCGTGAGCGTCCTCACCAGCCCTGGCTCGGTCGAGAAAAAGCCTCTTCTGAGTTCCCCATCGGATATGAGCCCCGATTTCTCTGTGACGAAGGCGAAAAAGCTGGGATTCGACATCCTCACGTTCTTCGTGCGGAGACCTTTTCGCTCCAATTTCCTGTAGGTATCGGGGCTCTCGACGACCAAGCTGATATTCTTGTACCTCATGCCCGAGGGCACGAGTTCTGCCGAGTCTTCGTTCGTAATCAGAATGAGGAACTCCCCAGAATCCCTCAGCAGCGTGCTGGAGATCCTCCCCAAGGTATCTCTGCCCTCTACGGGGAGGCTAATCTCCCCAAGGATCCACAGGCCCTCACTAAATTCCAGCTGGAACATCCTCCTTATCAATGAGAGCCTTTGGAGGGCCTCCTTGATCACCATCTCGGAGAGTAGAGAGGGTAGGAGCTCTAAGGAGGGTGATGAGGCCCTCAGTGGTCTGGTAGGAGTGATCCTAACCAAGCCCAAGTCCTCCAATGATTCCAAGACCGAGTACACCTTGGTCCTGGGTATGCCCGTGGCCCTGCTAAGATCGCTCACCTTTACCTGCTCCCTCGAGAGGGCGAGATATGCCAACACCTTGGATTCATACGAGGAGAGGCCCAACTCTCTCAGGAGTCGCTCTAGTCCCGATAATGTTTTGTTCCTGCCGCTCATCTAGTGGACTTCTATCATCTCAGCTATTATCTTACCACCAGAGATCTTCCTTATCCTAGCAGTTACGGTGATTCCCGGATCAGCAGCGCCAACTATCACCACAGGTTTGCCCCTGTAGATCCCTTCTCCCTCACCCCTCCTGTTGACGGACTGTACCAGCACCTCTATGAGATCCCCTGGTTTCAAAGAGGGAGTCTTCTCCTCCGGTTTATCGAATCTAGTCACGTACAGGCTTCCCTTAGCCTTTCTGCCTAGTCTCCCCTTCCAACCACGGGAGGAGTCATTTCCCTTCGGGTTCCTTCTCGGCATGCTATCCCCACGGATTCGCTAGATAAGTGAGATTTTCCCACTTAAAAATCATTGTTGAGAGCCTCACTCTTGAACCACCAATCCCATGACGTCCATCACGTTGGTCATCGTGGGTCCCGTGAAGATGGCGTCACCGAGCCACGAGAAGAACGTGTGAGAGTCGTTATTATTCAGGAAGGTCTCTGGTCTCAGACCCTCCGAGAGGGCCCTCTCTAGGGTCCGACCATCGGCTATAGCCCCAGCAGCATCGGATACCCCGTCTATCCCATCCGTGCCCACGGATCCAAGAGCGACGCCTTCCAAGCCAGATATGGTTCTGACCCCTCCCAGAACCAGTTCCTGATTCCTTCCGCCGACTCCCTGGCCGGTCACCTTTACGGTGGTCTCCCCACCTAGGATCACGGCTGCCGGAGGGGTGAGAGGTAATCCCTCCTTCGCTATGGAAACAGCTAGCCCTGCCAAGAATTTCCCTATGTGTCTGGCTTCTCCCTGGGCTCTGGAGCCGAGAACTAGTACGTTATAGCCCATCTCAACCAGAGCCCTCTCGGCCGCCTGGACGGCCTTCATATTATTGGCCACTATCACATTCACAACCTTGTCGAACACTTCATCCCCCGGCTTGGGGGTCTCGGGTATCTCACCGTTCAGCCCGCGCTTCAGCACCCTTACCACGGATTCCGGCATCTTGTCGACTAGCGAGTAGTTCTCGAGCACCTGCCAAGCGTCTTCAAAGGTCGTCTCATCGGGAGCCGTTGGGCCAGAGGCTATAGTATCCAGTGGATCGCCTATCACATCCGATACTATCAGGGATACTACAGTGGCCGGGTAAGCGGCCTTGGCCAGCCTACCACCCTTTATCTGAGATACATGCTTCCTAACGGCATTTATCTCCTTGATATCCGCCCCGGAAAGCACGAGCAGCCTGTTCATCTCCCGAAGGTCGTTTAGTGAGATACCCTCCATGGGATACTCCATTAGGGCGGAACCGCCGCCAGATATGAGGGAGATGACGAGGTCTCCTTCATCTGCCTTCGTGGCTATATTCAAAATCTCCTTAGCTCCTCTCAAACTCCCCTCATCCGGTATGGGATGACCTGCCGGATTTAACCTGATCTTCGAGAGGGAGACGGCCCGCTCGGTCTTAGCCGGGACGTTCACCCAGCCCGAGGATATGCGCTCCCCTATCCTGTCCTCCACAGCTTTGGCCATCATGCTACCTGCTTTTCCAGCTCCCACTACGTAGATGTCTTTAAAGGACCTGATATCTATGGAGGAGGTGCCGAATATGATCTCCTGATCCGAAAATCTGGAGGATACCGCTTTGTAGGAGTCAGCGGCCGTGATCGCCTTGTCGAAAGCCAATAGCAGGGCCCTCCTGGCATCCTTGTCGCTTCTAGTTGCCCCGTTCTCAACGAGCTCGTCCAGGTTCTTTATGTAGGAGGAACTCATGGAAGGTTCATCCCCCTTGAGCCCAGCTCCTCGCCCTCAGCATTAAACCTAATGTATCCCAATGCCAATCCATCCACGGGCCCGTCGTATTTCGTCAGCACATCCACCCAGCCTTCCCTGATGTTCATGGACTGCACTATGCCGACGGCCCTGCACTCCCTCTCCCTGATGAGGCCCACGTAGAGCCCCTCGTAGGCGCTTATCGGGCCCACCCTCACCTCCTTGTTCAAGAGCTCCGAGAGCGCAGCGATCTTCCTCCTGTCGATGCTCCCTTCAGTAATAGCTATGAGCATGTCGGGGGACTCCTCCAACCACCGAACTTTGACCCCTAAGATACGCTCCAAGAAGGGAATGTATTCCTCCTTCCTCCTGCCTGTGAGGAGGAACGTGTTCATCAGCTCCACTTCCCTAAGATCGAGCCTCCTCGTGGCAGCCCCAGAGAGATACCTCCTCAGGAGCGCCCTCCTAGCGGCTATTCTGTAGCTCCTCTCCTTCGTCAGATCACCCACCGGCGACCTTACCCTCAGAACCCTCACTCCCCTAGGGATCATCCTAGCTATGTGGTCCAAGTCCCCTTCCTCCTTCTCTATAACGACCACGATGTCGGGATCTAGGAACTCGATCTTGAATCTCTTGAGGGCCCGTGCCGCCCCACCATCCACGAATCCCGTCGTATTTATCAGAACCGTATCGCTCTTTGACCTGTGTAGGGCATCTAAGAGACCTTTCATCATGGAAAGGAAGTGCCCGCTCGGTGTTTTGTCTCCAATGAAGTACATGAAGTCGGGCTCCAGTAACTTGGTGTGAATGACCGGTTCACCTATCTCCTTGCTCGAGATCACTCCCGGTGGGCCCAGATCCGATTGACCTACGTCAGAGTCGATGATGGAGACCGAATTCCCGTTCATTATCAGCTTATTGGCCGTGAATAGCGTCGTTGAACTCTTACCTGAGTCGACCCTCCCTATGAACAGCGCGTTCCTGCCTGCTATCATATCTGGGAGTTCCTTCCACCACTCTGGGATCGGATTCTCGAGCTTCAGGTAGCGTCCATCTATGGAGACCTTTGAGTCGGTGGAGGACGTGATTAGCAGCTCTACTCCCTCTAGGTGAACCGATAGCTCGTTGAACTCGGCACCCCAGACCTCAATGTCACCGCTCAACAGCTTGATCGATGCGGGAGATCTCACCAACACCCCTTTGCCCTTAGGTATTTCCACTTCCTCCGGCATCGGACATACTCCCACCGGAATCATTTAAGGGAACTCCAGGTGACGACCGAATGTGGTGAAAAGGCTTGATCTTGGAACTTGAGTGTAAAAAACCCCTAGGGGAGATGGCCTTACCAGCGGACTTGAGGAGCGAAGTGGAAGCCGAGATCGAACTGGAGGAAGTGGAGAGATACAGGTACATAGTGGACCTACCAGAAGAGCTAGTAGGGGACGGTCTACTACTACCGTCAGTCTATCACGCGATAGAATCTCTGTTGGAGCACCTTCCCTCGATCTGTGAGGTGAGGGGTATTGAATTCCCCGTAAACAGGGTGAGAGTGCCCACCCCCGGCAAGTCCGGACTGAAGAAGTATCTGGGACTGAGAGGCCCTGGTGTGGCCGCTTCTGTCGGGAAAAACGTTATCCTGCATCCATTATCCCATGCGAGGCTGTTTCGAGAGATGTGCAGAGCAGGCCTTCATGTGGGTTTCGATCCACTCCATCTAATGGATGGGGAGGCTTCTCCCTACCTAGACAGGGCCCATCAGGTGATCGAGATCACCGATCGGATAAAGGAAGAGGAGGGAAGGCGCGTCCTTTACTTTATGAGGCTACCTACATCCCCGGAGGATATGGAGAGAGCTATATCCTTGGGAATGCGGGCATTTTACGTTCACCTGTGCTGGGACTTGAGTAGGCTTCAGATTGCGACCGACTTCCTCGATGACATATTCCTAGCGGCGAGGGGCGCGAGCTGTCTGATCAGGGGGACGAGCTTGGGGATTAAGGTCACTTACGAGCTTTTGAGGGTCAGCGGCTTCGACCTCATAGAGAGACCTGTAGCTTGGGAGAGGGAGGACCTTGAGATGGTGAGGGAGCTGGACGGAATCATCGGGAGGGGGAAGGGCGCCGCCATGCCCCTGACCTCACCGCAAACCCATCAGGGGATAGCCATCGCCAACATACCGGAGGACCTGCAGATCATCCTCAACGGTGATCTGGGAGTATACGATCATCCCAGAGGGATATTAGCTGGGGTCAGGTCCATGAGAGAGGTGTTGGATTCTTTCATGAGGGGTGAGAACCCCTTATCAGTGATCAGAAGGGATAAGGATGTGGGGGCGATGGTTGATAAATGGGGATACCTGCTACCGTGAAGGTGGGGTGCTGCGGGTTTCAGGTCTCTAGGAAGAGGTATTACGAGAAACTCAAGTTGGTTGAGGTTCAGAAGACGTTTTATAAGCCCCCTAAGATTGAAACGGTGAGTAAGTGGCGCAAAGAGGCCCCTGGGGACTTCGAATTCACTGTGAAGGCATGGATGGCGTTCACCCACGACCCTAGGAGCGGGATCTGGGCTAAGACCGGGCTACCAAAGGACGACTCTTACGGATTACTGAGACCCAGCAGGGAGAATTTCAGCCTCTGGGATGAATTCAGAGTTTTACTGAGGGAACTTGGGACTAACGTAGTCGTCTTCCAGAGCCCACCGTCCTTCAGGTTCGATGCAGTCAATCTGGCCAACGCTCGGGAGTTCTTTTCCACCATCTCAGGAGAGTTCACATTCGCCTGGGAGGTTAGGGAGGCTGGTTGGTTCAAAAGCCCCCAGTTCAGGGATCTGCTGGAGGACCTGGGGATCTCC
Organism: Thermoproteota archaeon; assembly: GCA_015521385.1. Classification (GTDB taxonomy): domain Archaea; phylum Korarchaeota; class Korarchaeia; order Korarchaeales; family Korarchaeaceae; genus Korarchaeum. The sequence continues at coordinate 17,273 of WAOH01000138.1, read as the reverse complement.
CATGTGGTGGATCCAATGTACGAAGAGCCCGTCTACGGTAAGATCAGGTATTACAGGCTTCACGGAAGGAGGGAGGGGAAGAGAATAATTTATTCACATAACTACGAGAGGACGGAGCTCGAGAGGCTCAAAGAGTTAGTGGAGAGGTGGTCTCTCAGGGAGAATTACGTACTGTTCAACAACTCCTATTTCAGCTTCGAGAATGCCGTGCAGTTCCAAGAGCTCCTTCACTCTATGTAGAACCACCCCTCCATCCTTCCCCAGTCCCATCTTATGCCTTCTCCCACCGCCAATCCGTAGACTATTGCCCCCCTCCACACACTGAACTGGGGATCTGATACCATTTTGGGCTCCGTTTCCAGCCCCACGGACTTCATCATTATCCTGAGTTTAGTTGGCGAGTCCGTAGCTATGCCCTCCAGTCCCTTGGGAACCTGCCAGTTGAAGGCCCCTCCCGAGAGGATCACATGCCTCACTATAGATGCCTGCAGTTCCACGGGGGTCTTGGATATGGCCTCCCTTATGGCCTCAGCAAGGCTCACATCCCCGGGGATGACCTCTCCCCCTACTAGGGTGTCCTTGGGTGGGGTGAAACCCCTAGAGTAGTAGCTCTCGAAGATCTCGTGCCCGGGATTGAAGAAGAACTCCCCTATGAGGAACCTCTGCCATGCCTTGTCCCCCATATCTACCTCTACCGTGGTACCCGGGATGCGGAAGACCGATTGGAGCGCGCTGGGATGGTCCTTAGCCCAGGATATGGCCTTATCTACATCTAGAGGAAGCAGGCCTACCGATTCCTTGAATATTCGGACGAACTTCTCCTCCCTAGCTAGGTCAGAGTAGCCTAGATCCTTCAGGATCTGAGCAGCGATCCTATCTGAGTCGCTCCCTCCCCTGTTGAGGGGAATAAGGGCTGTCTTTATTACATCCCTGCTTATGGGCGTTATCTGGGTGTTTCCATGTCCCGCCTCGACGACCACGCACGTCACCGCCTTCTCAGCTATTGCGACCGCTAGGGGCTGTGGTATTATCGTGACCGCTCTCACGAGATTGCCTCCCTCCTCCGCGTTCACCTCCCTATGGATCTCGAACAGCCTCTCGTACATGTAGGTCGGCGCCTGAGCGGCGAGTGATGCGACCACGAAGAAACCGTGGAACGGGACGCCGGTGGAATCGGTACTCCCCGGATGATATTTGAGGAGTCCGTACCTTACGAGCTCCTTTATGACCTTCCAACCCCTCTCGTCTCCTCTCTCCACTATCCCATTTCTCATCGGGTAGTAGAGCCTAGACAGGTCGGCCCTCGACTCCAAATATTCGGCCACCTCATTGCCCACCACTACCTCTCTCGACTTGAGGCCCCTGACCTCGGCCGAGAGTTTCGATATCTTGGGGAAGTACCCCCTGTTCTCCACCATGTCCGGCCCGGTCTTCAGGAGCCACCACGGCCCGAACTTGTAGTAGGAGGTACCGAAATCAGATGCGAAGACGGGTTTGGTGGTAACTGACAACTCCTCGCACCTCCTTAAGGGAGAGCAACTCCTCATGGGTGATTACTTTGGAGGGATCTACCTTTCCCGTGTCAAAATCCACTCTCACGCCCTCGGCCATCAGGAGGGACGCTTTCAGTATGGGGCCGTAGCTGTATCCTCCTATTCTCATATCGCTCCTTATCACTCTGTGACAGGGGACTATGAGCGGGAATGGGTTGCGGGAGGCGTAGTTGCCAGCCGCCCTAGGTGAGGTGCCCAGAGCCCTAGCCAGCTCCCGGTATGTGGTGACCATTCCCCTCGGGATAGAACTCATCAGTAGAATTGCATTCCAAAACTTCTCCCGGGGATGGCGGGCCAGCCTGATCCCTGAGAGATCCACCTTCTCTCCCGAGAACAGCTTGCTTACCTGGAGAGCCAGTTCGTAGGCTGAGGGTATGTGATACTCAGGCGTCAAGTTGAGGGAATCTCCCCAAGCTGAGTAGCAGGTGGCTCTGAGGTCGGCCTCCGCTTCCTCTTTGGAGGGAAGGGGTATCGTGTTACAGTAGAGCTCCCTCTCACCGACTCCTATTCCCACGTACCTGCCGTCCACCTCCTCTATGACGAACTTGATCCTCTTCCCCGCCATCCCCTTTCACCGATCTAAAGGAACCAAGGAATGCTATTTAAAGAGGAACACAGGGCCATCCCATCTGTATGGAGCCGGTAAGGATCGACGGAAGTTACGGAGAGGGAGGGGGATCGATACTCAGATACGCCCTGTCCCTGTCAGCCGTCACGCTCAAGCCAGTCGAGGTGTACAACATAAGGGCTAAGAGGAAGAAACCCGGTCTCAGGCCGCAGCACCTCAACGCGGTGATGGCCCTCGCGAAGCTTACGGATGCCCATGTCGAGGGTGCCAGAGTGGGCTCCACCCGGGTGATCTTCGTGCCTAGGAACAAAAGAGGGGGTACATTCGAGGTGGACATCGGTACGGCCGGGAGCGTGACTCTTGTGATTCAGGCTCTCCTACCAGCATGTTTGACCTCCGAAAGTGATGTGAGATTCCTCATTAGGGGAGGGACTGACGTCCCCATGGCTCCCCCCATAGACTACATGAGGGAGGTCTTCCTACCCAACATCTCATTGATGGGGGCCCGGGCTGAAATCAGGCTGATCAGGAGAGGCCACTACCCGAAGGGTGGCGGATTAGTTGATCTCAGAGTGCGGCCATCCGATCTACGTGGCCTCGATAAAGTAGAGAGGGACGCTATCTCCGTCGTCAGAGGTAGGGCACATGCGGTCAAGCTTCCGAGGCACGTAACTAGGAGGATGGTGAGGGCGGCCAGCGAGGTACTGGAGGGCAGGGGGTTAAGGGTTGCCATAGAGGAGGACTGGTCTGAGGACGGGCACCTAGGTCCTGGGGCTGGGATAGTCCTGTGGACGGAAAGCAAGCCCGTTATAGGCGCTGATGAGCTCGGAGAGAGGGGGAAGCCGAGCGAGGTAGTTGGGAAGAAGGCTGCGACCAAGTTACTGGAGGAGTTGGACACTAATATGGCCTTCGATAACCATTCAGGGGATATGATAATCCCCTATCTAGCAATAGCCTCTGGGAGATCGAGAATAGGGATATCCAAGCTGACCCTCCACGCTGAAAGTAATATATGGCTGGTGGAGAAATTCTTACCGGTTAAGTTTAGAGTCGAGGGTGGACTGGATAGGCCGTCGGTCATCGAGGTGGAGGGCGCGGGTGTCTGAGATTGGAAACGAGCCGTGACGATGGTTTTGACGAGGAGTTCATGGAGAAGGTGAGACTGGTAGCTTCCAAGGCCGGTCTCACGGTGGAGGAGGTGCTGGAAAGGGTAAAGAGGTATGTGGAGGAGATGAAGGGCCTGGTCAAGCCCGATGGCGCCCTCTCCCTCATAGCCGTGGAGCTCGATGTCGGTCAGGTGTCCAGAGATGAGCAGGCCCACTACCCGACGATTAAGATCAGCAAGCTGGTACCCGGAATGAGGAAGGCCACAGTTCAGGGGAAGATCGTGAGGATGTACGGTGTGCTCAGTTACGTCAACAGGAGTGGGGAGCCCTCTGAGAGGGCTGAGTTCAAACTAGCGGATGAGACCGGCCATATAGATGTGATCGTCTGGTCGAAGAGCCTAGTTGACAGGATACGCAGTGGAGAAATAGGAGAGGGTGATGTGATAAAGGTTACCAACGCCCGGGTCACCGAAAGGTTCGGTAGAGTCGCCCTGCACCTAGACTCTGGATCTGATATAGAGGTCCTGCCCAGCGGTTACGAGGATCTTCCAGTTGAGGAGAGGAGGATCCTGAAGGTGAAAGAGCTCTATGAGAAGGAGGGCGACGTTGTCGACTTCAGAGGGACCATCGTCCGTATCTATCCGGTCTCTGAATTCACTAGGAGTGATGGTAGCATCGGTAGGAGGGGTTCCCTCTTACTTAGAGACGAGGAGGGAGACATAGTTAGGGTGGTTTTATGGGGAGATAAGGCCTCCCTCACTGACGGTCTGATAGAGGGATCTACCGTGGCTTTAACGGATGTGAGGGTGGTCCTGAGAGATGACTCCTTGGAGCTGCATTCGACACCCCGTACAAAGCTGGATGTCCTTAAGGAGGGAGGTAGTGGTCCAATAGAGGGTGTGGTCCTGTTCAAATTCCCTCTCGAGGAGATAGGGGCTAGAGGTAAGAAGTTCCTCGATCTCCTAGTGGAGATCGATGGTTCACTCGAGATACTTAGGGTCTGGGGAGATTGGGCTGATCTACTTTCTGAGGAGGATCCTCCGTTCAAGCTCAGGTTCGGACCAGTCTACATCGATAACGACGGACTGATGGTGCTGAGTAGGTCGGGAACCATAGAGATCGTCGAAAAGATCGCGAGCCACGTCCCCCCCAAGTTAGAGAAGGTGGCTAAGAAGGTGAAATACAGGAGAATGTGGATTGGTGAGTCTTCCGATGGCCTGAGGGAATTTAGGGGCACGGTTATCTCCTTCTCGGACACGGCTAGGGTTACTTGGCACTGCCCCAACTGCGGTGCGCGTGTCGAGTTCGAGTACGGCAGATTCCACTGCCCCAACTGCGGCGAGATAGAGAGGGCCACTCCCCTACTTTACCTCACGTTCACGATAGACGATGGAACCGGAATAGCTAGAGTGGTGGCTTTCAGGGATAGAGCGGAGAGGATACTGGGGATGAGTACTGAGGACGTGATCAAGGCCGCCGATGAACTGGGGGAGCCGTCTCACTCCGTCCCAACCGATGAGGTCGCGGGGAAGATGATGGGTCGCGAGGTAATAGTCAGGGGCAGGGCGACCTACTTGGAAAGCGGTGCTGTGAGGTTGGTACTGGACGAGATGGAATACGTCGATCCGGTTGATGAGAGCAGGGAACTGATCAAGGAGATAAGACGCGTGTGGCTCGGCGGTGGGGAAATTGAGGGTAATAATGGATGATAGGGAGCCTGAACTCATAGAAAGGTTACTGAGGAAGCACGGGATCATCGTGGAGAGGCGGAGGATAGAGGTCTCGGACTACCTAGTCGGTACCAATGTGTGCGTGGAGAGAAAATCGTTGAGCGACTTCATCAAATCGATCTACGACGGCAGGTTATTCGATCAGGTTGAGCAGATGAGGACGAGTTGCGAGGTAATTATAATACTCGTGGAGGAGCCCTACTTCCATCTCAAACGCAGCGCGGTGCCCCACTATCTGGGAGCGCTCTCCTCCCTTGCTCTGAGGGGTGTCTCGGTTATCCACGTCACATCCCCCGAGGACACGGCCAGGTTCCTCGCCTACCTATCTAGGAAGGTGGAGGGGGACAGGCCCTCTGTGATACCCGTCAAGAGGAGGAGGAGACCCAAATCTTGGGAGGAAGCCTACGCGGTTCTCGTGAGCTTCCCGTCTATAGGGCCTAAATCAGCTGAGAAACTACTAAACGAGTTTGGTACGCTGAAGGACGTTTTCAGCGCCGACTTTCACAAGTTAAAGAGGGTCGTAGGCGAGGCCAAGGCTCGGAAGCTACAGGAGGTTTTGAATGCGCCCTTCAGACCTGTGAAGGAGGCGAAATTGGAGGAATTGGAGGATCAGGGGTAGAGCCTAGTGGGAGTCCTCGGGAAGGGTATCGCATCCCTTATGTGCGGTAGACCGGCTATCCACCTTATCGTCCTCTCTATCCCCAGACCGAAACCTGAATGAGGCACGCTACCGTACTTCCTCAGATCTATGTACCATTTATAGTCCGATGGGTTGAGTCCCTCCTCCCTTATCCTCTTCAGAAGTTCCTCCTCGGATTCTATCCTCTGACCCCCTCCAACTATCTCTCCTATCCCTTCCGGAGCTAATAGATCAGCGCAGAGGACAACCTCAGGTCTCTCGGGGTCGGGCTTATGGTAAAAGGCCTTGGCCTGCTTCGGATAGTGGGTCACGAATACGGGCAGATCGAATTCGAGTGAGATGGCCCTCTCCACCTCGGTTCCGAAATCCTCCCCCCACTCTATGGAAGCGCCCTTCCTTTTTGCAATGGACAATGCCTCATCGTACGTGATCCTCGGAAAACTCCCCTCGAGAGGCTCAAATTTCCTGCCTAGGGCCTCCAATATGTGGCCAGCTCTCTCCACCACTTTCTCGGAGACGTATTTGAGCAACGATTCGACCACGTCCATCATGCCGTTGAGATCGGCCCACGCCATCTCCGCCTCGGCGTGCCAGAACTCGGTCAGATGCCTCCTAGTCCTAGACTTCTCCGCCCTGAAGCTGGGCTGCACTGTGTACACGTTTTCGAACGCGAATATAGCGGCTTCTAGGTAGAATTGGGAGCTCTGAGTCAGATAAGCCTTCCTGTTAAAGTAGGGGACCTCGAACAGTGTGGCTCCTCCCTCAACCGCGGCCCCCACGAAGGTCGGGCCCTCGACCCTGACGAAGCCGTTGGTTATGAACCACTCCTCGACCGCCCTCATGACCTCCCTCCTGACCAGTAGGGCGTTCCTCATTCTGGTGGTCCTTAGATGGAGGTGCCTGTTATCCAGCAGGAACTCCTCACCGGAGTCGGGCTTTATCGGGAAATCGTGGGAGGGTCCCACCACCTTGATGTTGGAGGCTAAGAGCTCGACCCCAGTGGGGGACCTCGGGTCCCTCCTCACCCTGCCCTCCACCACCAAGGATGCCTCGATGCCCGCGCTCCTCGCGCGCTCCAGATCGTCCTGACTGACTTCTCCCTCCTTAACCACCACTTGGACCACGCCTGTGGAGTCTCGAAGTCGTATGAACACCACGCCGCCCAACTCGCTTTTCCTGTACACCCAGCCCGCTATTCTAACCCGTTCTCCCTCGGGAAGGCGTTGCAGCTCCCCTATGAAGTGAGTCCTCTCGCCGAATTTCCACATGGGGAAGGACACCTCGGTGGGAATCCGGAGTAGGGAATAAAAAGATATTAGGGTTGGATGGAGAGAGGCTTATGGATCTCAGGCTTGCCCTGAAAAGGCTGGAGGATAGTGATCTCCTGCACGTAATTGAAAAGGAAACCTCAGTGGAGTATGAGATGGCTGCGCACCTGAAAAAATGGGATGGTAAGAAGGCTGTCCTGTTCGAGAAGCCCTTGCTGCCCGACGGGCGGGAGAGCGCCTTCCGAGTGGTGGGCGGCGTGGCTACGTCGAGGGAGACCCTGCTGACCTCCTTCGGCATCTCGGACATGAAGGAGATGAGGGGTAGGATAAGGAGTGCCCTCAAGAATCCTGTCCCCGCATTAGAAGGGGACCCTGAATGGGTCAGGGCGAATATTGAACTGTCGGACCTCCCCATTCTGAAGCATTACACGGGGGAGCCCGGCCCTTATATGACGGCTTCCATTGTCGTATTCAAGGATGAGGATGGCCTTTTCTCATCATCTTACCACAGGATGATGCCCATCGGAGATAAGAAACTCGTTTTGAGGGCAGTCGAGGGAAGGAAGCTCAGCAGAACCATAGAGAGGTTTTCGGAGAGGGGCGAGGACCTGCCGGCGGCTATCTCCATAGGAAGCCCTCTCGAGGTGATGGTGGCCTCGGCGGTTCCCGCTGAGAATATGGACAAGATGGCGCTGGCTGGAGGGATAGCTGGGGAGCCTGTGAGCATCTCTCCGTGCGAGGGAGTTGAAGCGTGGGCTCCCTCCAGCTCGGAGATAGTCGTCTGCGGTAAGATTTTGGCAGGGGAGAGGGCTCCCGAGGGGCCCTTCTACGAGATATTGGGTAAGGACATCGTCAGACAGCAGCCGGTCTTCGAGGTAGAGGAGATATACGCAAGGCCCAGTGGATTCTACCAAGCGATACTTCCCGCTGGAAGTGAGCATCAGCTCTTGATGGGCCTTCCCGTAGAGCCCCTCATCGAGGACAGGGTCTCCGAGGTGGCGGACGTGGTGGATGTGGCCATGACCCCCGGTGGGGCTGGCTGGATTGAGGTCGCGATTTCCATAAGGAAGAGCTCGCCCGATCAGCCTGCTCTGGCTGGATTGATGGCCATAGCCGCTCACAAGAGCTTGAAGAGGGTAATCGTGGTCGACGACGATGTGGATGTGTCCGATTACGTCGAGGTCATGAGGGCGGTGCTTCAGAGGGCGCACATACCCGACGACTTCAAGGTGATCTCCGGGATTAAGGGGTCCTCACTGGATCACAGCAACCTGAGGGAGATCGAGTTGGACGGTGAAAGGAGACTGATTAGACTCCCTCAGGGTAAGATGATAGTGGATGCCACCGTTAAGGGCCCGAGGGAACTTACTGAGAGGCCTCGTAATCCCTACCTGTGACCCGTAGAGCGAACAGTTTATTTACCCGGTACCAAGATGCACAGAGAGGGGAGGAAAGAGTAGGTGGCCGGGTACAGGGCCGTAACGGGAATGGTCAAGACGAATGTCCACGACCATCACATGTACAAGATAAGGATGGGCGAGCTGGAATCCCTACTCCGGGCTCTCGGTTACAGGATAGTGGAGAGAATAATTCAAGTGAGGCCGAAGGAGACCGTGGACTATGTGTTCGGGAAGGGCAAGGTTGAGGAGATCCGTGAGAAGATCAAGAGGATAGATCCCGACGTATTCGTGGTCTATAACACCCTGACCAGCAAGCAGAAGTGGAACCTGGAGAGGAAACTGGGCGTTGAGGTCATAGACAGGTACGACGTTACCCTGATGATATTCAGGGAGGCGGCCAGTGACATACTCTCGAAGCTCCAGATAGAGCTGGCCACCTTGGAGAAGGCGTTTCCCTACGTAAAGCTCTCGGCATCGATAAAGTACAAGAAGATGAGGGCCGGTTTCAGGGGAGGAGGTGAGTACGCCTACCACAAGCAGATCAGGGCGATACAGAAGAGGATGAAGATCTTGAGGAGGAAGATCGACAAGCTCAGCAGGCAGAAGGAGCTGGAGATAATGAAGAGGATCGAGGGAGGAGCGAGAATAGCGGTACTTACCGGCTATTACAACGCGGGGAAGACGAGCCTGTTCAACGCTCTAACGGGGTTCGAGAAGCCCGTCAGCGACATGCCCTTCACAACCCTGTCGTCCAAGTACGGGGGAATAGAGGGGGAGAACACTTACTTGGTGGACACCATAGGGTTCGTTCTCGATCTGGATCCGAGGCTGATAGCTTCCTTCCAGTTAAACCTCTTGGACATAACTCATTCCCACAGGCAGGTCTTGGTGGTTGACGTGTCCGACAAGGTAAATCTAATGAGGGTAAAGCTCGCCGAGAGCCTGAAGATACTGTCTGAACTGGGTAAGGGGAGGGAGACCCTAGTGATAGCTGCCAATAAAGTGGACAGATTGGAGGACTACGAATACGGCGCCAGGGAGGAAGTAATAAGGGAGATGCTGGGAGACGGGGTTCCCGTAATTCCTGTATCTGCTAAGAGCGGGGAGGGGCTTAAGGACCTAGTTAGGGCTATAGTTGGGGCTCCTGAATTGGAGATAGCGGAATGATTTCATTTTAGAAACATTTTTATTTTTGAAAACATGTGGGCGAGCGGTGGCCTGCCTTGGGAGCCCGCAGTGCGAGTAAGAGGGTCGCTGCAGTAGCGATGTTCGGAGCTTTAGGGAACGTTTTAGCCCTGTTATCAACGATTCTGGGGAACCTACATCCGCAGATAGCGGTAGACCTATCGCACATCGCTACCGTATTCTCGGCCTACATGCTGGGTCCAGTTGACGCTGCCCTAGTGGGAGCGGTCATCTCCCTAGTACCCTTCATCAGATTCGGACTGCTGGGAGGATTGGGGCCTATAGCCGGATCCTTAATATTTCCGGGAAAAGCCTTGACCGGCCTGTTCACGGGAATATTAGCGAGGAGAACCAACCACCCGTTCTTGGCCCTACTGCTGGGGTACATTCCAGAGTCCCTATTCACATGGGCCAGTTTCAAGCTTTGGATCCCCATCATAGCACCTCAGGCTTCGGGATGGATCACCGACACCGTGGTCTATGGGATACTAATCAAGGCGTGGGTGGAGATCCTATTCATCGGCGCTGCATCCGAGGTCCTGCTCCCCAGAGTAAAGGATATGGTACCCTATGGACTTGTAGACTAACCTAGCCATGGTGTAGGCATCGGATCTCATGCCCGGACATGGGGAGAACTCGACGAAGTCCATCGCCACGACGCTCGCACTCCTGAAGATCCCTCGGAGGACTGACACCACGTCTCTGTAGGTCATCCCGCCGGGCTCCGGTGTACCCAAGCATGGGAGTATGGATGGATCGAGCACATCTGCATCCAAGCTCAGGTACACCCTCTTCCCCTTTACCTTTTTGAGAAGTCCCCCCAGAGCCCCATCCCCATGGGCGAGACGAGGGATTAGGGTGACGTTGTCCGAGGAGTTCAGCTCCTCCCTCTCCTCCCACCCCAGAGTCCTCACTCCGTAGATGATTACCTCGTCAACTAGCTCGCTGATTCTCTTGGAGACCGTGGCGTGGGATATCCTTCGTCCCTCGTAGTCGTCGTAAAAATCTGCGTGAGCGTCGAGTGCCACGTAAACCTCGATTCCGTCCTTGACACCCAACACACCCCCCAAACTCAGGGTGTGTTCACCCCCGAGTAAGATGGGTACCTTCCCGTCGCTGATCACCTTCCCTATCACTCTCTTCACGGTGTCCACCATGGACTCGGGGGTCGATTCCAGAACCGAGAGCTCCGGGATGGTGTGCAGGCCAGCTTCAGCCGGTATGCAACCCAGCTCCATATCGTAGGGATCCATGTATCGGGATGCCTCGATTATGGCTAGGGGTCCCGCTCTGGAGCCGGGCATCCAAGAGGAGGTCGCATCATAAGGCACACCCACTATAACGTAACTCGAATCCTCATAGCTCTCCTGAATCCCTAGGAAGCTGTAAGGGACAATACTACCCTCAAGGCCGCTCAGGGAAACCACCTGTCCGACAGGATAACTCTCGCAGTTATATTTTTAAATGGACAGTAGCACGAGGGAGTAGACTGGCCCCATAACGGGCAGTGCGAGAGGTGAGCAATATGGTAACGAGAAGGGTTGGAGTTCCCATGACGGACCGGATACTTGAATTCCTTGAGGAGAAGAGGCCTGGACTCAAGGCCAACGTCTGGAAGATCTTTTACCCCATGAGAGACGAGCAGCCCATTGAGGTGAGCGTGAAGCCCGGTGCTCTTGCTGGGGAGACCCTCGAGCTCGAGTTCGAGGGCAAGAGGCTCATAGTAAAGGAGGAGGCCGTCGAAAGGAGGCCTGCTAGAGCCGGTGCGGGGGCTTACTGAGCCCCTACAAATTCCTTATTTTAGGAGGGCCCTTTTCGGACCGTTTCGTGCTTAACAATGTTTATAGAGGTTTTCTTGTAAGAGTCCTTGGTGCCTGTTAGATGGGCCTAGGTGTCCCGATTATTATCCCAGTGTCCAAGCCTTCCAAAGGAGCTGCTGGTAAAACTGGCCTTTGGAGAGTGGAGAGACCCGTAGTTGATGAGGATAAGTGCATAAAGTGCTGGCTCTGCTGGCTTTACTGCCCTGAGGACGTGATAACCGAGGGGGCCAACGGGTTCCCACAGATAGACTATACGTTCTGCAAGGGATGCGGGGTTTGCGCCGACGTGTGCCCCACTAAGGCCATACAGATGGTAAAGGAGGAGGAGTGATATGGCGGTCGAGGGTACTTGGGAGATAATAACTGGAAATCACGCTGCCGCAATAGCTGCTAAGCTGGCCCGGGTTAAGGTCGTTCCCGCGTACCCCATCACCCCTCAGACGACCATAGTTGAGTACATAGCCTCGTTCATAGAGTCCGGCCACATGGACGCCGAGTACATAAGGGTGGAGAGCGAGCACAGCGCCATGGCCGCTGCTATAGGGGCATCGGCGGCGGGAGTCAGGGCCTTCACCGCCACTGCCAGTCAGGGACTGCTGTTGATGTCGGAAGTCCTCCACTGGGCGGCTGGCTCCAGGCTGCCCATAGGCATGGCCGTTGTCAACAGGGCCGTGGGTCCACCTTGGAACATCCACGTAGATCACCAGGATACCATGTCCCAGAGGGATACCGGCTGGCTCCAAGTGTACATATCGTCGAATCAGGAGGTGCTGGACACGATCCTCATGATGTACAAGGTGGCGGAGCATCCCGACGTACTCCTGCCATTCATGGTGTGCTTGGACGGGTTCGTGCTGAGTCACACCTACATGCCCGTAAACATCCCGAGGCAGGAGGAGGTCGATGAGTTCCTCCCGGAGTACAGCCCGCCTCACTGGAAGCTGGACCCGGAGAATCCCATAACGTTCGGTAACCTGGCGCTACCCGACGAGTATCAGGAGATGAGGTGGTCGATGGACCTATCGATGAGGAGGGCCCTTGATCTGATTGAGGACGTAGCTGAGGAGTTCTTCCAGAAGTTCGGCAGGTACCACGGAGGGGCCACTTGGAAGTATAAGGTCGAGGACGCTGATTACGTGATAGTGACTGCCGGAACGATGGCGTCCGAGGCCGAGGTCGCCGTGGATGAACTCAGGGAGGAGGGCATGAAGGTGGGCCTCCTAAAGGTGAGGGCCTTCAGGCCGTTTCCCCACAGGGACGTGGCCGAGGTCTTACAAGATAGGAAGGGGGTCGTTGTGATAGATAGGAGCATCGCCTTCAGCTCCGGTGGTCCTCTGGGAATTGAGATAAGATCTTCCCTCTACAACAGGGCGGGCAGTCCCCCCATAGCCAATTACGTCACTGGCTTGGGAGGTAGGGACATAACTTACAGGGACATAATCAAGATGACCAAGGATGGAATAGGGAGGATAACCTCCGATCGCCTGAGGAGGCCCTACTACTGGTACAAGCTCAAGCCGGAGTACGAGAAGATAGAGCTCTCTGAGGAGGTGAGGATATGACCCTGACCATCCACGATTTGAGGAAAGAGTCCGGCTCCTATCTACCCGGATCTGCAGCCTGTCCCGGGTGCGGGGCTACCTTGGCGTTCAGGATAGCCTCTAGAGTGCTGGGGCCCAATACGGTCTACGTGGTCCCCGCCTCTTGCTTCAGCGTTATCCAATCCCCATTCCCCAAGAGCGCCATATCCGCACCGCTCTACAACATAGCCTTCCCGGCGGCTGCGGCCACGGCCTCCGGCGTTTACAGGGCCTACAAGATGCTCGGAAAGGACATAAACGTGGTCGTCTGGGCGGGAGACGGAGGGACCGTCGATATAGGAATACAGGCCCTGTCGGGAGCGGCTGAGAGAGGGGAGGACATCATCTATGTGTGCTACGATAATGAGGCGTACATGAACACGGGCATACAGAGATCGGGAGCCACACCTCTCAAGGCTTGGACTAAGACCACCCCGACGGGTAAGAGGGAGATGCCCAAGGACATGCCCATGATAGTAGCTGCTCACAGGGTTCCTTACGTCGCTACTGCCAGCGTCGGCTATCCTTTCGACCTCGCTAATAAGTTCGAGAAAGCCAAGAGGATAAGGGGGTTCAGATACATACACATATTCTCGACATGCCCACCTGGTTGGAATTCTCCCGTGAGCAAAACCGCTGAGGTGGCCAAGCTGGCAGTCGACACGTACTTCTGGCCCTTATACGAGATAGAGAACGGGAAGTTGAGGATAACGGTAAAGCCGAGGAAAAGACCTCTTAAGGAATTCTTAGAACTTCAGGACAGGTTCAGGGGCTTGAGCGAGGAGGAAATTGAGGAGCTGGAGAGGATAGTCATGGAGAAGTGGAACTTTCTGCTTCACCTTGAGAAGTCGGAGAGGGTGTTCTGATCCCCTCGCCTCCTTCTTTACCGTATTCGGTCGGTTGTCCCTGCTCAACGGTTCCCCTCCTGCTCCTCACTAGGATCACGGCACCGAGGATGACCACCGCTGCAGCCAGTGCCTCCAAGATAATCCCCAGAATCACTATGGCGATGGCTTGAATGGCCGCCTCCCTAGTTCTGCTCTCGTCCAATATCCTCAGTGCCTCCCTAGAGAACGGATTGAACCACGATGTTGCCTCTGCGTACTCCCTCGCCGTCTTGACTAGCGCCAGAGTCGTCTCATCTATGGATTCGACATTTATACCGAACGATTTAAGGAAGTCTGAGATGTCCTGACCGGCCGCTTCGCTTAGGTACCTCACGAAATCTCCGGGCTCCTTGACGATGACCCTGTCCCTCCTTATGAGCTGGAAGAACCTCTTGTAGAGATCGGGCCCGCCGTATTTGTCCGCCAGCCTCCTTATCAGGACCTCGCTAGCGGTGTAGTACAAGCCCGGATTGCCTGGTAGGCCCCCTCCCCTCCATCCGAGGAGGAAACTGAAGTCCCCGTTAGTTTGCATCATCACGGCTCTTTCAGCCTCCTCATCGTAGGGGACACGGAACCCGAGGGCCTTCTCCACGATCACGGAGCTGAGGTACTGGGCAAGTCCCTCGTGGGCCCACCTCAGGTCCACACTGAGTCCTGCCGCCTGCATGTACTGGTGGAGGAGTTCGTGCACGAAAGTGTTCGGCAGCTCGTAATCAGGCATCCTGACGAGCATCATGTTCAGGTTTATCTCCCCTTGGGTTATCACGTCGGACGTGAATCTAGGCCCCGTGTATCCCAGCGTCGTTATTTCCTCCATGGTACCGGGGACGAATAACTTGACCTTGACGGGTATCTCCTCCTTCACCGATGTGTACTCCTCTATCAGGGGCAGGGTGGCCTCGTAGTACTTGGTTATGTTGTCGACCACATCCTCGTACCTAGGGGGGTAGCTTATGGTTAGCTTGCCCACCTCTCTCTTCTCGAACTCCTGACCGTCCTTCACCTTGAACGATATGAGAACCCTCATCGTGTTATTTCTGCTCCCGTCTATGTCGTATTTGACCACATTGTACTTCCCCTCCCTCTGAAGCTCGTATCCCTTAGGCTCGATTCCCTGAGGGACGAAATCTGTGGGGAGCTTCACCAGTATGGTCGCATCGTCGTCTTGGGAGAAGGCTATTTGAGTGGAGAAGAACGCACCGTTGGGCTCCACTATGAGGGCCCCGAATCTGTAGCTCCACGAGATCTCGACCTCGGTCCCAGGCGCGTATGAGAACGTTAGGTTCGAGTAGAAGTAGTAGGAGGTGTCTCTTATCAGCTTCTTGTCTGTGATGGATCCGGAGAGGACCGTGAAGTTGTAGTCCCTGAACTTCGGCACGAGCACCCAAGTCCTTCCCGCCGCCTCTGAGCTGAACCGGGTTACTATGTCTATCCAGCCGCTCTCCTTGACCGTGTATACGTAGGTGTAGCGACCTCCCCCTTGCTGCTGGACCGAGGGGTTTACTGCAGGGAGCGTTAGGACGATCGTCAGTAGGATTAGGGCTTTCCACTTCATTTGAGGTACCGCGGTGGAATCCAGCAACGTCTATTTAATTTATCCGGCTGCGGATCAGGGGGATTCCCTTGGAGGTGCTCATCAAGGGACTGGATTACGTGGTAACTCAGGACGACGAGAGAAGGGTTCTGAGAGGGGCGAGCATCCTGATCAAGGACGGGGAGATTGAGGAGGTCGGTCACGTGGGAGGCCCCGCCGATGAGGTGATAGATGGGAGGGGCATGATCGCCATTCCGGGATTGATTAATACGCATTCCCACATTCCAATGACACTCCTCAGGGGAGTTGCAGACGACATGGACCTCTTTCCGTGGTTGCAGGAGAAGATATGGCCGATGGAGTCCCATTTAAGGCCGGACCACATAAGGGCTGGGACCACCTTGGGTGTCCTCGAGGCGGTGAGAACAGGCACCACGACCATCTTCGACATGTACTTCTTTGAGGACGTGGTAGCAGAGGTCCTCAGCCGTCTGGGGATGAGGGGGGTGTTGAGCGAGGCCATAATAGACTTTGGGACGCCGGAGTGCAAGGAAGTGGATGAGTGCATGGCGTTGGCGGATAGGTTAGTTCGGAAGTGGCGGGATCATCCGCTAATTGAGCCCGGATACGGGCCCCACGCTCCCTACACGGTCTCCCCCGAGAATATGGAGGAAATCTCGAATAGAGCCAAGGAGAGCGGATCGGTCATCCAAATCCACCTGGCTGAGACCGAGAAGGAGGTAGCTGAAGTGAGGGACAAATATGGTAAGGGGCCCATAGAGCTGGCCCACGAGTCCGGAGTGCTGGGGAGCAGGACGGTCGCTGCACATGTGGTCTGGCCCAGCCGTGAGGAGATCTCCCTCCTGAGGGAGACATCCACCCTAGTGTCCCATAACCCCGTCAGCAACCTGAAGCTGGCTTCAGGCATCTCCCCAGTCCCCGAGCTGGTGGGCGGTGGGGTGAGGGTCTCCCTAGGTACCGATGGACCCGCCAGCAACAATACACTCGATATGTTCGAAACCATGAAGGTGACCGCCCTAATCCACAAGGTCTCGAGGCGGGATCCAAAGGCAGTGCCGGCTCAGATGGCCTTGGATATGGCCACTAGGATACCGGGAGATTTCGTCCGCTGGAAGGTAGGGAGGATCTGCGAAGGATACAGGGGGGACATCGTCCTTCTTAATGTAAGAGTGCCGTGGTGGGTGCCCCTACACTCCGTCGTATCCCACCTAGTCTATTCGGCGAGATCCACCGATGTGAGGTACGTCCTGATCGATGGGGAGGTGATCTTGGAGGACGGCAGGTTCATTAAAGGAGATGAGGAGGAGATATTCGCTGAGGCAGAGAAGGCCTCTTTGGATTTACTGGAGAAATCCGGCGTGGGATCACTGCTTAAGGGCGTGAATTAGATCGGCATAGCTGGGTACGACGGCCCTGCAGGCTACTCCCAAGAGGCGGACCAGTACCATCGCATCCTCCCCCTCCACCTCCACGAACTCCCCCAGATCCCTCACGTAATCCAGGGTGACCTCAGCGTCGAACTTATCCAGTAGGACAGGTGTTCTCCTCTTCCACACGACGATCTTCACCTCATACCCGCTACTGGAGAGGAGATCCATGAGTTCTTCAAGCTTACCGGGACACTTCCCCCTTATTCCTACCTTAGAAAGGGCCTCTCCGCATTTTTCGCTGCCCAGCTCTCCTTCGATCTCCTCCCTGATCTTCTCTATGCCCCCACCCTCTCTCCTGCCTTTGTAGGTGACCCTAATGTCAGTGCCCGTGATCCTCACCCTGAGAACCCTTCCGGAGGTGAGGAGGTCACACAAGCGAGTGTCCACGTAAAGGTCCTCCTGTTCCACCGTTTCCAGTATCCTGAACGAGATCTTCTTTCTTCTGAGGAGGTTGAGGAACTCACCGTGAGGTATCTTCAGTTTTACCTCCTTCTCGACTCCCAAGCAGATGCTCACCTCATTGGGGGCGAAAGGCGGCGGGGCCCTAGTGC
>WAOH01000137.1 GCA_015521385.1 Thermoproteota archaeon | reverse complement strand
GCTTGGAGATCTACTATGGAGGCTTAGACGCTTAGTTGTCGGGAGGACTGAGCCTCGGTGAGGGTGAATTCGCGATTATTAGTGATGCGGATAGCGTTTTACGCATGTCATTATCCTCACCACTAGAATTATTAGGAATCTCTGTTGGCTGCTCCGATGGAGATGGAAACAGGCCTGAGGAGGAAGCTGAGAGAGATAAAGGTCCGTAAAGAAGTAGTATTGCTGTACAGGGGGCATGTCATCCTAGATGCGAGGCTCGCCAAGATACTTGAGGAGGTCGAGAGGAAGGGGTCCCTGCTCGCCGCTGCTAGGTCTCAGGGCACATCCTACTCCTGGGTATGGAGCAGGGTGAACAGGGTCGAGGAGCTCCTCGGGGAGAAGCTGATATCTGTCAGGAGAGGGGGATCCAGAGGGGGCGGAGCCACTCTGACGGATCTCGGAAGGGAGCTCCTGAATATCTACATGGACACCCTGACGGAGGGGAGAGTCGAACCCAAGAGGGAGTCGATACTGGCCGCGGGATATGATCCCCTACTGGAGAAGGTTATCGAGCCACTCAGGGATAGGATCGACCTCCACTGGAGCGGATCCCTCGGAGGGATAGCCAAGCTGGTTGCTGGAGAGGTGGATGTGGCGGCCATTCACCTGTATGATCCGGAAAGCGGACACTTCAACAGACCGTTCATAGACAGGTTCTGGCTCTCCGATTCAGTGGTGCTGATCAGGGGGTACGATAGGGAGATAGGAGTCATGTTCAGGAGGGACACTCAGCTCGAACGCATTTCCGATATCATAGAAAGAGGTTTGAGGTACGTCAACATGCCTCCGGGGTCCGGCACTAGATTACTGGCCGATAGGATCCTGATGATGGAGATGAGGAGGCTGGGCCTCGAGGAGCCCGATCCATCCAAGTTCGTGAGGGGCTATGACGTCCAAGTAAGGACTCACGTGGGTGTTGCCAAGAAGATAGTCAAGGGAGAGGCCGATGTCGGATTTGGGGTAAGGGAGGTTGCCGAGTCCTTCGAGTTAGAATTTCTGAGGGTACTGTGGGAGAGTTACGACTTTGTGATATGGAGAGAGTCGTTCAAGAAGCCCTCCATAGAGGAGTTCGTTGAAAGACTTCGATCGGGAGAGGCGCGGAGGCTGGCCTCGGAGCTGAGGGGATATAGAATTCCAGAAAATATTGGCGAGATCGTCATGTGATCCAACACTCCATAGTGAAAGATTTTAGCTCTGAACCCGGGGTAAATATTGGAGGTGGGACCTTGCCCCTGTTGAGGAGAAGGAGGCGCCTTCCCCTGAGGGTGGAAGATGTCATGAGCACCCCTCCGATCACTGTTGATAAGGAGACGCCTATAGAGCAGGCTGCCAAGGTTATGGATGATAACAACATCAGCAGCGTGATGGTCGTTGACAAGGACGGCAAGCTCGTCGGTATATTCACCGACAGGGATCTGAGGTTTGCGGTGGCCGAGGGCAAAGTAGGTAAGGGCCTCCCAATTCACATGCTGATGACGGAGAACCCGATAACGATCTCTCCAAGTGACCTGGTGATCGACGCGATGAAGAAGATGAGGGACGCTGACATCAAGCACCTGCCCGTGGTGGACGAGGAGGGCAAGCCTTTGGGCATGATCACCATGAGGGACATAATAGACGCTGCTTGGCTGCTGCTGGAGGTGCTCGCTCCCTCCTAAACCTTTTTACTCCGGGAACATGTCCTCGACCTCATCGGTCTTGGGATTCCAGACCTTCAGCTTTACCCCTTTCTTCTCCTTGGGCTCGATCAGCAGGTGGCGGTGCGGGGTCTTCGTGGCAATTATGAAGTACTCGTCCACCCTGCCGTCGTCGTGGTAGAGGACCAGTTTGTACTTGTCCTCAGTCCTCTCCTTAGTTATCGGGTCCCTGTACTCTATTAGGGCGAACCTCCCCCTAGAGACGATGGTCCTTATCTCCCTCTTGCCCTTCTTGCTTACGGTTATCGCTTCCTCTATCGACATCGATCAAACCGGGTGGTAATCCGTTAAAACGATTCCTCACCCCTCAGTACTCCATGCCACCACTAGGGGAAAACGTCCTGACCTCCCCCTTCTTCATTGTGACCTTCACCATGTCCCCAACCGTGGGCCTGCCTAGGGACTCGTACTCATCTATCGTGAGGGTTATGGTTACCGTGGGCATCTGGACCTGGCCCATGGGCAGGGGGAGCTTCATGTACTTCTCCATCGCCCTGACGACCTGGAACATCATGGCCTCCTCCTCGCTCTCCGGAGGCGGGACCTCTTCCACGCCTCTAGGCCTGCTGAGAGAGAGGACCACCCCTGAGGGAGTCTTCCTGACCTCCGTAACCTCCAAGTAGAGTTCCAGCATGTTTTATCATCCAACCCTCCAGCCTCTCCTACTTAAGGTTTGCAGTCGTGGGAACAGTCCGAGGGCAACTACGGCGAAGAAGGCAATGATGGAGTAGAATAGGAGCCTATCGACCAATCCACCCGTTTTGAAGGGACCTCTCGCCCTCCTACCCATGAGGAGCGCGTCGATGCCCGACCTCGTCAGTGAATCCAAGAGCAGGTGGCTGGAGTATCCGATCAGCCAAGGCACCGAGAGCCCGTACAGATGGAGCGCGCAGGTCGTGATCGATAGGGCCCAGACGTTGTGGAGGGTCTTCCTGTGCTCAACTAGAGGGAGGCTCCTCAGGTAATAATCCAAATCCGGAAATAGGGATGCCAGTAGACAGACGGAGGATGTAAGCAGCTCAAGCCTCCACCTGAGGAGGAGGGAGATCCCATAGAGCATGAACGCTGCGAAGGCTAGATGAGTTCTCCTCGTCAATGCACTTCCCTCCTTGCGTGACTCAGGCCTTCCTCACTCTCGGCTGGATTAACCTCCTCCTCATTCCCTCCTCCACTATAGCGCTTGCCAGCTCCTCCGGTGTGGGATATCCCTCAGGATAATCCCCCCTCTCTGAGTAGACTCCTACAACTGGGGGGGTGATCTCTGCAAGTAGGGACTCGGCTTCCTTGGCGCTCCACACAGCCAGAGCCTTCAGAACTCTCTCATCATCCCGCACCAGCTTCTGGAATCCGAGTAGGATGAGAACATCAGGGTCCACGGGCGCTAGGCAGCCCACCATCCTCCTAATCTCATCCAAGGCGTCCGGCACGTATGTCGTCGACAGGACCACCCTGTTGGTCGAGTGTGCCACTATCAGGCCGGCCCCTGCCTCAGCCAGATCCCTCATCTCCTTGGCGAGTCCAACCTTCCTGAGCTGGACGGCCGCGGCGACCCTGTATCCGGAGCTGGCTAGCATGTTGACCAGCGGTCTATAGAGGAGGTCCTTCCTACCTCCTAGGAGAGCCACTATCATCATGCTATCAACCCGGCCACCTGTCACCTGCGATGAACTTCGCCAGGGCCATCAGCACGCCGTGGGTGTACAGATCGGTCCTGCTCACCACGCCCCTAGTGAAGTAACCTATGGCCCCTTCCTCCCTCTTTATCTCGGCCTTCCCGCTTATCTCCGCCATGAGATCTCCCAGCTCCACCCCGGTGAGCAGGCTGGCTGTGAACTTCCTTGGGCATTCGAACCAACCGCTGGTGCCCGTCCCATAGGCGCCGTCCTTCCTCTCCACCCAGATGAAGCCCGCGCAGTAGTACCTGCCACCCAAGTGGAAGACGCCTCCCTCTATGCCCACACCGAAGTCCGCGTTCAGAGCGGCCATCGCCCTCCTGGCCCTGTTCATAGCTCCTACAATGGCTTCCTGGCCGATCGGCTCAGCGGAGACACCGCTATCCACCTTAATTCCCCTTACTTCGACCTCCCATATGGATGAGAAGGCCCTCCTCACAGCTTCGATCTTCACGGGGTTGGTGGAGCCCACTGCCACGAGCATCTCTATCGCTTCCGACTGCATAGACATACTTATTATTGCTCACCGTGAGTCTGCGAGGTGATGTTCTGTCTGTTGAGGTAGAATCCCAAGTAGAGGAATTCCTCAAAGGTATGGGTGTGAAGTATCAGAAGGAGGAGGGAGTTATAGCCTCCCTTTGGAAGGTAGGGGACGGCGAGTACTGGGTATTCGTCCTCGTGGGTGATGATTGGGTGGCTATAAGGACCACAATACTGGAGAGCGGGAAAGTTCCGGACAACGCGGAGTTCTACAGGGCGCTGCTCAATGCCCACTACACGCTCGCCGAGGTGAGGTACGATGTGGACGAGGAAGGTAATTTGGGATCCAGTAAGACCATCCCGGTGTCGGGGATGAACAGGGAGATATTCGCCAGCGAGTTCAACTCGGTGGTCTTTGCCATAGACTACTTCAGGCAGGAGATAGCTCCCAAGTTCGGGATAGAACTCTGAGCGGATGCTGGCTTCCTAGTCAGCTCCCTACCTATCTATACCATTTACCCTCTGCCCTATCTTCACCTCTCTTCTATGAACTCGTCCACCGCCATCCCGAAGTGTCTGGCCTTCCTCTTCTCCACGTACGCCAGGATCTGGTCCCCCGGTTTCACCTCACTAGCCGGTAGGGGGGTTCCATCCGGCCTCATGAGAGGTACTGTCTCGGCCAGCTGTAGCACGGCCCATCCCTCAGCGTCCTGAGATTTGGCTCTCACCAGCACCAGGGGCCTCCTCTCCACCTTCGCCCTTCCTACGCTCACCACCCTCCTCCTACCGTCCTTCGTGACTGCAAGCACCTCGGTACCCGACTTGACCTCAGACAGGTACTTGGTCCTCCCACCCGGTACCAGTATGTAGTTAGAGACGGCTCCCGCGTTCACCCTGAACTCCCTAGGTGAGGTGAAGGGGGACTCTATGTTCTCGCTGTGAACCAGCAGGAAGAAGGAGGCGGAGCCGCCTATCAGCATTCCCTCGCCAGGGGAGAGTATCGAGGTCGTGTCCACGCAGACCCTGTCCCCCATTCCCACCTCCTTTACCTCGGTGACCTCGGCAGTGACCAGCTGGATGGGAGATGCCTCCTCCAGCATCCTCTTTACCTCAGTTAACTCGCTGGGATCTTTTAACGGCATCACGACCCCTTTCACGCCGACCTCAAGCACTCCTAGCAGAGATCTGGCTTCTTCTACGGTTTCTGCTATCGCGTAAATCCTGTCCCCCCCTCCTAGGCTGGCTATCAGGTTTTCTAGGGGAATTATCTTCCATCCCTCGCTATCTATTAGCACTTTGCCGGTGGAGGCGGTTTCTTCGACGACGGACATGTCTTCAGGACCCTTTATCTTCACTAGGGTGATCTCTCCCTTGGAGGGCCATTCCTCCACCCTAACGAGCTTCGCCGGGTCTACGAGTCCTCTGACCCTCTCTTTGGCCTCCGAGGACAGTGCGACTATCTTGAAACCCATCTCGCTCGCTTTCCTGATCACGTCATCCGGAGAACCATCGGCCAGTAGAAGGAACTCCTTGAAGCCCGATGACATCGCTCTAAGGGGCTATCCAACTAATTTAAGTTGGAGTGCGATCCACTTCGCATACCTAGGAGCTAACCTCACAGCCTAAGGGCGGCTCTCTCGTAAACGGGATCCAAGAACCCGTAGTCCTTAATCAGGCTCAACCTCTCCAGCCTCTTGATGGTTCTGGATAGAGAGGATTTAGCTACAGTTATTCCCTCCTTCTCCTCTATGAACTTCCTCACCTGGCTCCAGCTCCTCGCCCCCTCGGCGATGGCCCTGAGCACAAGCTTCTCCCTGGGACTCAGCTTCATTAGCTCGTTGAGGGCCATCCTAGTGGCCATCTCCGCGATGACCTCGAAGTTACCCCTTCCGTCCACGTAAGATTTGCCGAAGATGACGAGCCATCCCACTATGCCGTCGAAGAATTCCACGGCCCTCTCCACCTCCTCCATCGGAGGTTCCATCCCCACCTCCTCGAACCCCCTTACCAAGAATTCCCTGGACTGATCCTTGGTGAACCTCCTCACCTCAACTTCGTGTGCGTACCTCCCGTAGAGGGGTGAGGATGGGTCGTCCAACTTCAGGAAGCTCCTGACCATGCCTATCTCAGATCCGGTCAGGATGAAGGTCACGTTGTCCAGGCTATCGTAGGCGTAGGCTATGGTCTCCCTAACCTCCGACAAGAGGGGTTGTCTCAGGTACTGGACCTCGTCCAGGATTACGACGAACCTACCCAGTTTGTTCAACTCCGTCAAGAGTCCGGAGAAGCTCAGGGAATCGGTCCCTCTCCACCTGATTTCCACTTCGGTACCCGCTACCTTGATGCCCCTTATGCCCCTCAGGAACCTCCTCATCTT
>WAOH01000136.1 GCA_015521385.1 Thermoproteota archaeon | reverse complement strand
CAACAGCCTCAGTTCCCCTGCTGACGGCGTTGAGCTTGAACCTGGTCAGCTTGAACTCGGGCATGCCCTCTATGGACTTGAGCGCGTTGGCTATGGCATCGACGGGACCCACCCCCCAGCCGGCGCTCCTCCTCTCCTCGCCCCTGATCCTGACCCTCACCCAGGCCGAGGGGGTGGTGCTGCTCCCCGTGACCACGGTCCACTCCGGCACCTCCATCAACCTGGCCCCGGGCCTCCCGCCCACGACCTCGGCCACTATCTTGGAGAACCTCCTCTCTGTCACCTTGACGCCCTTATCCCCGAGCTCCTTTACCCTCTGGATTATCAAATTCAGCTCCTCCTTGTTCACATCGTAACCGAGCTGCCTGACGGCCTGCTCGACCGCGTGCCTCCCCGTGTGCTTCCCCAGCACTATGCGCCTCCTCATTCCCACCACCTCCGGGCTGAGTGGCTCGTAAGTCCCGGGGTGGCCCAGCACCCCATGCACGTGGATGCCGGACTCGTGGGAGAACGCGTTGTCCCCTATGATCGGGGCGTTGGGGGGGACCTGTATCCCCGTCAGCTTCTCCACAAGCTCCGAGACGGACCTCAGCTTCGAGAGATCGACGCCCGTTTCAACGCCGTAGAGGAACTTCAGGGCCGTGACGAACTGCTCCAGGGAGGCGTTGCCTGCCCTCTCCCCTATGCCGTTCACGGTGACGTGGGCCTGCTGCGCGCCGGCCTCCACCCCGGCTAGGGAGTTGGCTACCGCCAGCCCGAAGTCGTTGTGGCAGTGGACGCTCACCGGTATCCTGAGCTCATCCACCACCCTGCCCACCAAAGCCCTCATGGCCGGGGGCGACATCACCCCGACGGTGTCGGGGATGTCCACCCTGTCAGCCCCGGCCTCCTCCACGGCCCTGAAGACCTCTATGAGGAAGTCCACCTCCGTCCTGGTCGCATCCTCGGCGGAGAACTCAACCTTGACGCCCCTGGACTTCGCGTACTCCACGGCCCTCACGGCCCTCTCCAGAACCTCCTCCCTGCTCATCCTCAGCTTGTACTCCCTGTGCAGGGGGGATGTGGCTATGAAGACGTGCACGGAGTCGACGCCGGCATCCACCGCTATGTCTATGTCCTTGGGCGTGGACCTGGCCAGCGCGCAGACCTCTGCCCTGACGCTGCCCTCGATCTCCCTGATGGCCCTCGCTATTTCCCTGACGGACTGGGCCTCTCCCTTGGAGGTGATGGGGAAGCCCGCCTCTATCACATCGACGCCCAGCTCGTCGAGAGCCATCGCTATCTCTATCTTCTCCTCGGGCGTGAGTGAGACGCCGGGTGTCTGCTCACCGTCCCTCAAGGTGGTGTCAAAAACTCTCGCCCTATCGGGGAGCCTCAGCGCTCCCCTGACCGAGGTGTTGATATCGGAAACGTAGGCTACTCTAGTTCCAAGGGACCACCTGCCCATCGCTGAGCTGGTCCAATTAAAAAGGTATACTCATACCTCGCTGAGCATCGACATCGTTATTACGTCTCCCTATCCATAGGCATCGTGAGGTTCAAGAGCGCCGAGCACCCTGAGATGGAGGGTGGCAAGCAGTATCATGTGCAGATATCTAGGGAGGAGGCCGAGAGGTACGCGCTGCTCCCCGGAGACCCAGACAGGGTTCCCAAGATATCGAAGCACTGGGACCGGTTCGAGGAGGTGGCGAGGCACAGGCAGTACGTGGTTCACAGAGGGTCCTATAAGGGCGTGGGGCTGCTGGCGGTATCAACGGGCATCGGAGCGCCAGCTACTGCCATAGCGGTCGAGGAGCTGGCTAGGGTGGGGGTCGATACCTTCATAAGGGTCGGGAGTACCGGCGCGATACAGCCGGAGATCGAGCTGGGGGATCTGGTGATCACCTCGGCCGCCGTGAGGATGGAGGGGACGAGCGATCAGTATGTGTTGAAAGGGTACCCGGCTCACGCCAGCTACGAGGTCCTCCTGGCCCTAATTGAGGCAGCGGACTCCCTCGGGTACAGGTACCACGTGGGCATAACGGCAACGACTGACAGCTTCTACACCGGTCAGGGGAGGCCCGGCTTCAGGGGTTACGAGCAGAGCTGGCACAGGAGCCTCATCAGGGACCTGATGGCGGCGAGGGTACTCAACTTCGAGATGGAGTCCTCGACCCTCTTCGTCCTGGCTTCACTCTTCGGCTTGAGGGCAGGAGCCGTCCATGCCGTCTTCGCCCAGCGGAACAGGGATGAATTCGATGTGAGGGGCGAGGAAGAAGCGATAAGGGTCGCTAACGAGGCCGTGAAGATACTCAGCGAGTGGGACTCCCTCAAGGAGATGGAGGGGAAGAGGTACCTCACCCCATCTCTCCTAGCTAAGAGATCGAAAAAGGAGGGAGATCCCAAGTCAACCCACGATCAGTAGACGTAGGATTCCTCCCTCCTCTCCTCGGGAGCAGTCGCAGCCCTCAGGGTCTTCTTGACCTCCTCGTAGTACTTGAGCATCTCGTCGGTGAGGCTCGGCTTCACCTTGGTGAGCGCCTGCTCGAAGTGCCTCATCTCCACACGCTCGACGTTTATGTCCTCCCTCAGAGCCGCCATGGCCGCCTCCCTGACTAACGCGGCTAGATCGGCGCCGCTGAACCTCTCCGTTGCTAGGGCTATCTTCCAGAGGTCCACATCATCTGAGAGGGGCATCTCCTTGGTCAGCACCTTCAATATCTCGAACCTGGCGTTCAGATCTGGTGGACCAACGTAGACGAGTCTCTCCAGCCTCCCCGGCCTGAGGACAGCGGGGTCAACGAGGTCGGGCCTGTTCGTCGCTCCTATGACCACGACGTCCCTCAACGGCTGTATTCCATCGATCTCCGTGAGCATCTGGCTCACCACCCTCTCGGTCACCCCGGAATCGAAGCTCGTGCCCCTCCTCGGGAAGAGGGAATCTATCTCGTCGATGAATATGATGGCTGGAGCCACCTGCCTCGCCTTTCTGAAGATCTGTCTCACCGCCTTCTCGCTCTCTCCCACCCACTTGCTCAGGAGCTCTGGTCCCTTCACGCTGATGAAGTTGGCCTCGCTCTCGTTGGCCACCGCCTTAGCTAGGAGGGTCTTGCCACACCCAGGAGGCCCATAGAGGAGCACTCCCTTGGGCGGCTCTATTCCCAAGTGCCTGAAGAGCTCTGGATGCTTGAGCGGGAGCTCCACCATCTCCCTTATCCTCTGTATCTCCTCCTTCAGCCCTCCTATGTCCTCGTACGTGACGGTGGGCACTATTATCT
>WAOH01000135.1 GCA_015521385.1 Thermoproteota archaeon | reverse complement strand
TTCACAGGGAGCAGCTTCGTGATGAACGACCACAGGGTGTTCGAGGTCAGGTACAAGGCCGAGCACAAGCTGACCGTCAAGGTACTGAAGGAGGGAGGGGGGTCCCTGACCATTCACGGGGACCAGGTCGACATAGATGTGGATCCGTCCTGATCGACCACCTCAAGATTCAGCTTGTAGCTCCTCTGGAAGTAGAAATCGAGCACCGTCGGGTACTCATCGTCCTCCGGTACCGTGAAGCTGTAGCCAGTGGGGCTCCCTATCCTCGCGTCGTTCAATTCCGCCCTGTCGAACACCAGCTTCTCGCCGCCGGAGACGCATCCCGATCCTCTGCACGGCACCTGGTTTATCGTCACCTCGGTGCCGTAGTCCAGATCCTCCTGATCGGAGGAGTAGTACGTCCCGGTCGTGAGGACGACCGGGTCCGGGAGGTGCGATATGTCCCTCCCATCCTGATCCAGGATGTTTATCTCTAGGCGGGCCGGTAGCTCGACGAAGACGGCCTCCAGGCAGTAATCCTTGTCCATGGGTATCCGGACAGGATTACCGTGGAGTATGCGGGTTCCACCTCCCCCTCCGCAGCAACCGCAGCCGCCGCATTGGGAGAGCTCCCAGTGATCCAGGGCCCAGCCCTCGTTGGGGTACGCGTAAACCGTGGCCTCATCCCCGTGATTGTACCACTTGGTTCCCGAGGGCGACGTGGTCCCCCCGCCGGCGGGCCTGTGGCTTATCTTCAGCTTGTGCTTTATCCTCTTGAACACGGCCTTGACCGACCTGCCACCCTCCATGTTTACGGTCCTCGTGGAGCTGCCGCTCCCATCCCCCTCCCAGTGATCGAAGACCCATCCCTCCTCGGCCTGGGGCTTGAGCTTGACTCTGGCACCGTACTTGTACGTGAGCGTTCCATCAGCCCCCGAGACCGTGTTGTGACCGTTCACGTCGCTCGGACTGGCCTTCACCTTACCCGCTCCGTCCGGGTCGATATCGACGTAGAGGTCCACCCTCTGCTTCTTCAGGTAGAGGGTGGCATCGCCAACGCTCCCCTTCAGCTCGTATTCCAGGACCCCACCGCTGTTCCTTATCACATCCACGTTACCGGACGCCTTCCAGTGATCGAACTCGTAGCCCTCACATTCTCCCGGCCTGTAGGTGAACCTGTAGTAACCCTTGCCCTTGTAAGCAGTCTGGCCGTCCTTGAAGTTGCCGACGAACTGGTAGGAGTCGCTCTCGTGCTTCTTGAACTCGACCTTGACGGCCTTGCATCCCCTCACGTGATGTCCCGTCTCGACGTCCTTGATGTGCACATTGGAGTGGCATGCGGATGCCTGCTGAATGGTGATCATGCTGCCCAACAAAACGAGGGCTAGTCCCAGCATCATGAGGCGACGAATTTCTACTCTCATGAGATGACCCGAAAGTTTCGTAGTAGTACTCTTATAAGCCTTATGGTTAAATTAACCCTAGACTTATTGTGAGGATCGCCCCTTTCCGTTTAACCTGTGATTGTATCCGGAATATCCGACAGGGCGGGTTACAGCTCCAAAACGGGTGAGGTCTCCCAGTACTCCACGGAACCGTCGCCGTCCATGTCTATCCACTCTATCACTATCAGGCCCCTGCCGGGCGTCAGATCGTACTCCTGGAGCAGCCACAGGAGGCCCGCCCTCGTCCCGTACCTCGTTATCCCGGCTATCCTCACGGTCCCATCCTCCTCCAAGAGTATGGCCGCGTAGTCCCTCACACCGTACGTCGCGTTGAACCTCTTGCCAAGGTCCTCCACTATCAGGGAGCACCCCGAGAAGGAAACCCCGTATTCCTCCCAGGGGAAGGGAATCGCAGCCGGACCGCCCAGGAACAGGGACCTGTTACCGTGCCCGAAGTGTGCGAGCAGGTCCTCATTGAACGAGAGGTCTAATTCCTTGGCTATCACGCTGTACTCCTCGG
The DNA here is from genome assembly GCA_015521385.1 of Thermoproteota archaeon. Classification (GTDB taxonomy): domain Archaea; phylum Korarchaeota; class Korarchaeia; order Korarchaeales; family Korarchaeaceae; genus Korarchaeum. The sequence goes on along the minus strand of WAOH01000135.1, from coordinate 817 downwards.
GGAACCTCCCCGCCGCGATCTCGGCAGTGCTGCCGGTCTCCACGCCCATGTCTCCCTCAGGCCCCACGCTCTTTAACGGGGCCGTGAGGTACTCCTCTACGAAGAGGGCCCTTAGAACGTGATCCCCGTTCATCTCTATCTCTATGAGGGGGGATCCCCTCCCCACTCTCCTCCCATCGATCTCCCACTGATAGAAGACGTAGCCCTCAGCGGGCTCCGCCCTTACCAGTACCACGCTTCCGCCCGAGAATCTGTACTCCCCCGGGGCGGGATCCGTCGTGCCCTCACCCAGGACCTGTATCCTGAGGGAGAACCTGCTCGACTGGCTCGCGTGTCCATCTCCACCCTCGCTGGGAATGAAGACGGCCTTGACCAACCTGTTGCACGTCATCCTGATCTTCAGGACCGGCTTCCCGTGCGGAGGCGTTTCCACACCGTCTACCACCCACTGATAGAAGACGTAGCCCTCAGCGGGCTCCGCGGTTATGGTGACCTCCTCCCCCTTCTCGAACGAGTACGTTCCCGGCGGAGGATTAGTCGCTCCCTCGCCCTCCACCTCTATTTCCAGGCTCAGCATGTCAGTTGCCCCGCTCTGGGGTAGGTAAATGACCAGCGATAGCAGCACGGCGGCCACGAGTAGACCCAGCCCTATTATACTGAATTTTCGTGTCATGCTCACTACTGAAATTTAGGTGGGAAGCTGTAGATTTAAAGATTTCCCGATCGAACCGGTCTCCATTGATGGGATGGGACCATCCCTTTTTTCAAGTTTATAAAAATTGACCTAGAGGTGCGAGACGGATAATGGGGGTGTACT
>WAOH01000134.1 GCA_015521385.1 Thermoproteota archaeon | reverse complement strand
GAGATCGGGATACGGATCCGGAACCTCCTCAGGACTCGGGAAGTCCCTGACCTCCCCGTTCGTGATCAGCTCCCTACCTCCCCTTCTGAGTTCCCCTATCACCCTCACTACGAACCCATGGGACTCCATGAGGTCCTTAAGGAAACCTAGGGGGAGGTTGCCGGGGATGGCAGCCAATACCACGCCTGAACTGGAGGCGGCGAGGGGATCGAACCCCATCTCGCCACTCAGCTTCAGAAGCTCAGGGGGAAAGGGGATGACATCCCTGTTCACAGTGAAACCGAGCCCCGCAGCATCTGCAAAGTCGTTCAAGAGCCTGATGAGACCCCCTTCCGCTCCGTCCTTCATGCCATTCACCCGGGAGAAGAGGACGAGGTCCCTAGCCGAATCCACGACCGTAAGCATCCATCTGGATCGCCTCCACCTCTCCACACTCCTCTTACCGAATCTCTCCTCGAGAAGCTTGGGATTGAAGTGGGCAATTCCGTACATCAATTCCGCCCCGGGCACACCGACTAGGAGGAGCTTATCCCCTACCTTGGCCAGCTTGGGAGTCACCGGCTCCCTGACCTCTCCTATGACCGTTGTCACCACGATGGGCTCCCTGACGGACTCGTACCTACCCGTGTGACCCGTTATCACGGCCACGCCGTACCTGTAAGCCTCCCAGTCTATCCCCCTAGCTATCCTCAAGGCGGCATCGTCATCGGCGTCGGCCGGCAGGAGTATGGTGCTTGTCATGAGCTTGGGTTCGGCACCCAGAACGGCGACATCGGACGCGGAGAAGTGGAAGGCGAAGTAGCCCAGATCCTCCTCGGGAACTCCCAAGGCCGGATCCGTGGCGTATACTCTGGTCAGGCCCATGAGCCTCTCCGCCCCGGCATCTATGCTGGGGTGCGGAGGAACGGCTATGTTCCTACCGAGCCTCCCGACATATTTGGTTATCTCCCTTAACAGGGATCTCCCCGCTTTTCCTCCCATCTTTCTAGGTGTGCGGAGGGCCTTAATGATAACGTTTTTCAACGGCTCCTCCGGTTGTGGGTAGATGAAAATAGCCATTCAGGGAGAGAAGGGATCCTACAGCGATGAAGCGGCTAGGAGGTTCTTCCAAGAGCAAGAATATTTACCCCTCTCTAAAAGGTTCCTTGAGGAAGTGTTCGACTCTGTAGAAACGGGCGAGGCGGACTATGGGGTCATCCCAGTGGAGAACTCCAGCACCGGGAGCATAAGGAAGTCCCTAGATCTCCTGCTGGAGAGGGACGTTAAGGTAGTCGGAGAGGTCAAGGTCCGAGTGAGGCACGCCCTGCTCGGAGTTAGGGGCGCTAGATTGGAGGATATCGAGGTCGTATACTCCCACCCGGAGGCGATATCCCAGTGCGAGGGATTCCTCAAGTCCAGAGGGTGGGAGGTGATCCCGAGCTTCGACACTGCCGGTGCTGCCAGGGAAGTGGCCGAGCGGGGAGATAAGAGGAGAGCGGCGATAGCGAGCGAGAGGGTGGCCGAACTCTACAATCTAGAAGTACTCGCTAGGGACATCCAGGACCTGCCCCATAACACTACTCGCTTCTTCGTGATCACCAGCGAAGGGGAGTGGCCCAGGGACGCTGACACGACTTCGGCCTTCTTCGCCACCAGGCACGTACCGGGAGCACTATGGAGGGCGTTGGGCGTGTTTGCCAGGAGGAACATCAATCTCCTATGGCTCGAATCCCGTCCTATAAGGAGGGAACCTTGGAATTACTCCTTCTTCGTGGAATTCGAGGGGTCGCTGTGGGAAGGATACGTGAGAGATGCCCTAGAGGAGTTGGAGAACGAGTCCATATGGGTGAAGGTGCTGGGGACTTACAAGAGGACCTCGGCCCTATGACCTCGAAACCATAAATTTGGCTCCGACACAATATCGGGTGGGTGAACATGGCGAAGATAGCTATACTTGTGCACGATAGGGTTGAAGACGACGAGTTCACCTTCCCTCTCTACTACTTCAAGTGGAAGGGGCATGAGGTGGTAGTGGCCTCCCCGCTGGATGAGTTCGGGAGCAAGCATGGCTGCAGGAAGTGGAAGCCCGACGCTAAGACGTCCGACCTGAGGGCCAGCGACTTCGATGCCTGCATAATCCCGGGCGGTTACAGCCCAGACAAACTGAGGCTCGATGAACATACTCTGGAGTTCGTGAGGGAAATGCTGGGAGCCGGAAAGGTGGTCGCCGCCATATGCCATGGACCTCAAGTGCTCATCTCCGCGGGGGTCGTACGGGGGAGGAAGCTGACCTCAGCCAGGCAGGTGAGGGACGATCTAGTGAACGCCGGTGCCGAGTGGGTGGACGAGCCTGTGGTGGTGGACGGAAACCTGATCACCTCTAGGTATCCCATCGATCTCCCGGGATTCGTGGAGGCAATAGAAAGGGCTCTATCCCGCTAATTCCCTCCTGAACCTGCTGTCCAGCGACCTCACATCCTCTTCACTATTTTCCTCACTGGAATAGGCCTCCAGCCTGTCATAGTTCAGGTGTATGAACTCTCGACCCCACTTGAACGGATCGAGCAGTTCGAGGGCCTGCTCCTTGTATCCTAAGATGTAGAGACCCGCTGCTAGTGCCTCGACCGTAGATAGCCTCTCGGGAACCCCGTAATTTATGGGATTGGCCGCCACTAGAAAGGGAAGCCGGCGCTGCTTCCCGCGAGGCCACCTGACCGACTCGATCTTACGCCAAGAGGCGTCAACGGCCACAACCCCCTTAGTTCCACCTCTGTCAGGGGGTGACAGGAACCTGCGGGAGAATGGATTTAGAACCACGAGGAACGATCCCCTGCTGGGCCTGTATCTCTCGGCGAGCCCGAGTCTGAGGAGCTTTGAGCCTGTGGCCTTCCTCGGATCGTCTTGACGGAGTCGGAGTACTATTACCTTGATCCTAGCTCTCTCGGCGCTCACTTCAGCTTCTCCAGCACGATGAAGGTGACGGTGTTTTCGACGCCCTCCTGGCTCCTCAGGCTCTCTATTATCCTAGCTAGCTCGAACGTATTGGCCGCCTCCACCCTGAGGAGGAAGTCGAACTCCCCGGTGACGTAAAAGACCTCCTTGACCTTCTCGTTCTCCGGGAACACCTTCTTCAGATCGGTCGTACTAGATGGCTTGACGCTTATGGCTATGAACGCCTCCAACATACCCATCTCGGACCCCTCTTTTCCCCTTCGGGATTAATGTATAGGCTCCTAAATAAACTATACTTCAGCACTCCGCCGAGCACCGGTGAGCAAGGGTGCGAACATCGGCCCTTGAACTGAACTTTTTAAGTCGATCCATTCAGGCTTGAGTGATAGCGAACTCCAGCTTACATTCGACGAGTGTCGTTTTGAATTTCTACAATAATCGCTTATATAGAGGAGCCGCGCAGAACTGGTAAGGTGAGAGAATGAGCCAGCAGGTATCGCTGCAGGTTGACAAGGAACTCATCGATGCCATCGATGCCCTCGTATCGGAAGGCATGTTCAAGAGCAGATCCGAGGCCATTAAGGCTGCCCTCTTGGGATTCATAAGGACCAAGAACGCCGAGAGAGTGAGGGCTGTGTACGAGGAGTTTATATCGGAAGCTGTATCTCACTTCAGAGGGTGATTTTTGAACAGAAGAGTCGATAATCATCTATATTAACGATTTCCTTGATGGTTTTCACTGTTTTTATCACCCTATTTTCAACTCAGCGGGGTCGCCGGGTCACTCCTTCCTGTAGAACAGGTGGAGCTTCTGAACGTTCTGCAGGGAGACTAAATCCGCCCTTCTACCCCTGAACTTCAGTTTATTCAGCCCTTCCGACTCAGAGGCCACCCTCAGAGCATCCAGCATGACCATCTCCGGTCTAATTGATCTCGCATGCTCTATGCACGCGGTATCGGCTAGATTGATGAAGTCCGGATACGATGGACCTCTTGTGCTGTCGGCCGAGAAGGATGAGAACTCCCACATGTCCACGTTGAAGCCCGTCAGTTTCACCACCGGAGCCCCGTGGGCCTTGGGCCTGTAGAAGGATACCTCCACTTCGTTGAATAGGGGGAAGTTTTCCAGTCTCCTGTTCATTCTCTCCACGTACTTCTCCTTCCCCTTGACCATGGATGAGAAGTAGGAAACGATGAACCTCATTCCATCGAACTCGTCCCCGTACTTCCCGATCGATAGGAACTCGCCGGGATCCAGCATGAGCCATGCCACAACGGGATCCGATAGCAAATCCCATACCACTCCTTGAGGAACCCCCTCAGGCCGGGAGCTGACTATCTCGAGGAGTTCCTTGCCTAGGTACTTGTAGGCGATGAGCGACGTGCTTATCCTCTTCACAAGTCCTACCAGACCCTTACCCCTCTTTTCAGCCAGCTGCATCACCTCATGCGATAGACTCGTTATTCCGGTGCGCCTCCTGAGTTCCAGCACGGCATCCGCTGGCGGGAGGTCCCCGTCCCTCACCACCACATCGTAGTCCTCTCTGTGGAGTAGGATGTCCCTGATCAGGAGAAGTTCCTCCTTTTTCGCCCTGACTGAGACCACGGCATCGCTTGGATCCTCATCCTCGTCCCTGAGTCCGCTCCTCACGGGCTTCAACCGGAAGATTGGACGTGAGGGCCTGGGATACGTCACAGCGGCCAGGAGGATGAAACCGGCCCTCAACCCCCTCAGGGATAGGGTGGGTGAGAAGGTGGAGTCGACCGCGATGACCTCGTATTCCTCGTGGGACTCCCCCAGCTTGAGGATATCTCCCCTTATAACGGAGGCCAGCCTCTCGTATACGGGCAGGAGGTACTCCCACGCCTCTCTCATGCTACCAGCTATCTTCCTCGCCCTCTCAAGGGCAACTGAGTACACATCCGGATCTAGGAGATCCTCGCCCCACTCCTCACCCTCATCCATGGTACTCACCGAACGTGTGCACTAGGATCGGTCTCCTGAACGGGGATAGCAGACCGGTGACGTAGAAGTCCCCGGTTCCCAGCACCCCGACATCTATGCTGCCCAAACTGACGATTTTACCTATATCCTCGAGGTCGCTGGACGACTGAAGCGAGCTGAACACCACGCTGTTTATGTTGGCCCTAATGTTCATGTCCAAGTCGGAAACCCACCTCTGACTCACAAGTATGAGCCCGACCCCCCACTTCCTACCCCTCCTCGCCACGTCGGAGAGGGCCTCAGTGGGCGGCTGCCCCCTAGCGTATACTTGGGCCTCGTCGACCACTATAGCAACATCTATCCTCTCGCCGGAGCGTTCAGCTCTCTCCATGAGTCCGGAGACCACTCCTCTCATTATACCGTATCTGATCGGTAAGGTCTCCGAGCTTATATCCAAGACCGTGAGCCTCCTGTTGAGGATCAGATCCACCAGCTCGTTTATGGAGTACCTCCTACCGTTGAATGACCCCAGGCTTATGCCCGACTTGACGAGCCTGAACAGGGATTTAGCGACGGTGTGCTCCCTCCTCTTCAGGAACCCCATTACAAGCCTCAAGATCGCGATGAAGGACTCGTCGTCCCACCTCACCTCCATCGGGCTCTTATCTCTCAGCTCTAGGATGGTCGACATGTCGAACTGACCGTCCCCGAACCCGAGGGATTCCATGAACTCCTTGGCCCTCTCCACATCTCCCTCGCTGTACAGGTAGGCATAGAGGGCCACCTCGACATCGTCCAAGTACTCCTTTCCTAGCACCTTGTTAGCCATGACCTCAGCAAGGGAGAGCATGTCCGGGAACACGTCCGTGTCGAGTATGGTCTCCTCCCTGAAGAAGGGCGCGTAGTCGGCGCCCGTGTGATCGAATATCACGACCTTCTTGCCTATCCTCACTAGTTCCCTGACCAGGAGCCTTACCAAGTGCGATTTACCCGATCCCGTGGAGCCCACAACGGCTATGTGGTAGTCGACGGCCCTGGGATCGAGAGGAAGGGGCCATCCGGAGGAAGGATGCTCCCCAACGAATATGGGATCCTCTATGAACTTCAGATCCTCCAAATCCCCTTTCTCCACTTTGTAGACAGGGGTACCAGTTGGAGTGGCCGTTAAAACCCTGGGATCGAACCTGCCGCTCGTGAGAGATCCATAAAGCTCCACGTTAGCGTTCAGATACTCGTAAGCCCTGACAGCCTCCACATTGGTCGGAGTGAAGGGCGAGTAGGGGGACATGGTGGGATTGGCATAGGACACCCCCCTGACCACGCCTAGGAGATCGTCGCCAACCAGCACCAAGTCGTTTATCAGGACCTCCTCCTCCAGCCTCACCGTGACCCACTTGGTTGAGGTCCTACCGACAACGAAGCCGACTTCCCTCATTTGATGGAAGCCTGAGCCTAGCGCGATAAAAATCTATGGACGCTCGTCTAGGGAAGCCCTTATCCGACACATATTTATGCATGGGAGAGATACTGGGAGCGGTGTACTTAATGGACATTGAAAGGGAGCTCAAGGAGAACAGGAAGGTCGTTGACTCCCTCATAGAGAAGAGGTTCCCCAAGAACATAGACGCTGAGTACCTGAGATGGTTAGCTGGCGAGGCCTCCTACTCCTACGATCCCGACGTCATCCAGAGGACCATATTCGAGCCCATGTGGGATCTCCTCTCTAGGGGCGGCAAGAGATGGAGGCCTTGGCTGTTCCTCATACTTGCTAAGAACCTGAATGTTGACTTGGAGAAGTACCGGGAACTGGCCATTATAGTGGAACTCCTACACAATGGCTCCCTGATCGCGGACGATATAGAGGACGGTGCCGAGGTCAGGAGGGGTGATAAGGCCATTCACGTCAAGTACGGTCTTGACATAGCCGTGAACCTGTCTTCTGCCATGTACTTCATGCCCCTCCGCATTCTGATGGAGATGGACGTGGACGACTCGACCTTCAGGAGGCTGATCGACGCCTACTTGGAGGACATGATAAGGATACACCTGGGTCAGGCGACCGACATAGGATGGCACCGCGGACTCAAGGACCCGGAGGAAATAACCGTCGATCACTACCTCCAGATGTGCGCCAATAAGACGGGCGTGCTCCCGAGGCTGGCAGCCAGGTTTGCAGCTATAGCCGCTGGTCTGAGTGAGGAGGACGAGAGGAGGCTGGGGAAGTTCGCTGAATCGATAGGCGTGGCCTTCCAAATACAGGACGACATAATGAACGTGACCGGCGCGGAGAAGCTGGGCAAGGCCTTCGGTGAGGACATAACCGAGGGGAAGGTGACCCTGATGGTGATACGCACCCTCTCGGTGGCGAGCGACGAGGACAGGAGGAGGTTGAAGCAGTTACTCTCCATGCACACTAGGGAAAGGGAGCTGATAGAGGAGGCCATATCCATTCTGAGGAAGTACGGATCGATAGAATACGCCAAGGAGTTCGCGAGGAACATGGTGAGGGAATCCTGGTCCAGCGTGGAGGGACTCCTCCCGGACAACGAGTATAAAGAAAAGCTCAGGGCCCTTGCAAACTTCCTCGTCGAGAGAGAGTTCTGATCATTTTTGAATGAGGAGACTCCTCCTCACCTCGTGTTCCAACTTCTTGGTCTTTATGATCGACGCTACCATGACTAGCAGGGCGGAAGCCCCGTATAGGATGACTAGTCCAGCGTAGTTCGCCATGAAACCACCTAGTAGAGCCCCAATCGACCAGCCCAGCGATCTGACGAAGTTCACCTGACCGAGGTACTCCAGGGAGACCTTCAGCCCCCTCCTAGATATGGAGACCATGATGTAGGACCAAGTTGCCCCATCGAGTATCATGAAAGCTAGGAAGTACTCTAGCGGGGAGACCATCCCCAGTAGAACCGTCGGCACGCTGAACAGCATAGCCGACCTTGCGAGCAGGGAGAGGTCCAGATTCCTTATCTCGTCACCCTTCCCAGCTCTCCTGTAGAGGGTGCTTGAGACTAGAGAGCTGAGGGCCGATAGCAGGTATATCTGGGAATTATTGAGACCTAAGGCCCTCTGAACACCAACTAGCTGGGGATAAGCCAGTCCCAGACCCATGAACGCCAGGAACACCTTCAAGCTGAAGGGGACTCCCACCTTGGGCAGGCTCAGCAGTATATAGGCTGGCCTCTGAAAGAGGGTCCCCCTAGCAACCCTGGACATCAGGGCCATGGTCCACTCCAGGGCCTCCTCCTCAGCCCTGTGAACCGCCTCGATACCCTCCTCTATTATGGGAAGGAGGCCGATTTCCTCCTCGTAAGCCCTCCTCAACACTCTAAGGACAGGTATCTTCAGCGACGCGATTATGAGGGGAAGTAGCAGGAGGTCCATCAGGACGCTGAGCAGGGCCAGTTCCTCTATGCTCACCGAATTGAGGATCAACGCTCCCAAGAAGAGCCCGGCCAGCCAAGCCCAGCCCGACACGGATTCGTAGGATGAAGAGGCCTCCGATGGGTCCTTGAGCTGATCGTAGGCGTGAAAGAGACCGGCGAAGTAGGACACGGGGGAGAGAAATGCCACCAAGAAGGAGGAGAGGAGGGCAGCGTGGACATCCGGATAGCTGAGCACCAGACCGGGCAGTATGAGGGAGAGGTGTCCGAGGGCTATGCCGGGTACATGCCTGTCCTTAGGCGCTAGAGCCTTGGTCCAAGCTAGGTTTCCCAGCATGAGCCCGAGGTACATCAGGAAGAAGGAGAGCGAGAGGTGCTCAGGGCCTCCCCCATACTCTAGAACCGCGAGCGGCGCGAGCTGGTAGAGTATGGACGAGAGGAGCCTATGGGGGATAGAGGCCGTTTTCCACCTCTCCATTCTCCCTCTCACTTTCACTTTCCTTTCCCAATATTTCCCTTAATAGTGATTTGATGTAGGGCCTCAGCTCGTCCTTGAGCACTAAGCCTAGAGCTATGCCTATCGCCACCCCCACTGAGATGGTTATCGCGGCCACCGCGATCACCACGGTCTGGACGAGCAGGCTGACATCTATACCCATCGTGGAGAGGGCCGCGATCGCGAACACTGAGACGCTCGCGAACTTGAAAAGGGACCCGAAGAACTCCCTACCCGCTAGGGTAGAGTTCAGTATGTGCTTCTTCACTATCCCCCCGACTATCAGTCCGATGAATATGAGGAAGAAGCCAGCTAGGATCTTGGGCGAGTGCTCCACTAGTGCCTTGGCAGAGTCGGCTAGCACGCCAGAGCCCAAATTCTCGGCGGCGACCCCTATGAACAGTAGGTAAATGTACCACTTGACCAAGCCTGCGAGGAGCCCAGAGGGACTTATGCCGTACAGTTCGTCCATGAGCCCCTTCCTGCGAACCCACTTGTCCAGTCCCAAGAACTTCCTCAGTAAGCTGCTGATGACTATGCCGACGAGCCTCCCGATCACGTACCCGACTAGCAGGATCACCGCGGCGGATAGCAGCTTGGGAGCAGTCGCTTTGAACAGCATCCAGAGCTGTTCCAGCGCAACGACGACATCCTGTAGGCCCTGCATCTCTACCAGCCGGCAGTCGGCTCAAACCCGTTTATAAATGTTACTGGTCAAAAATAGGAAGTTGTTCAGGCCGAAAACTTCTCCATGGGCTTGACATCGTGGGGAGCTATTTCCCTGGCCCCCACCGGTGATAAGAGGGCTATCTTGGCTTTCTCCTTCATCTCCCTGATGTTGGCCGCTCCCACGTAGCCGAATGCAGCCTTCAAGCCAGCGACGAACTTGTCTATGACGGTTGCGACATCCCCTCTGTAGGGGACCAGGCCCTCTATCCCCTCGGCTATGTCCTTGGAGGGTTTGCTGTACCTGTCTAGGGCGAACCTCCTCGATCTGGCCGATGGACTGCCCATCCCCCTATAGACCTTGTACATCTTCCCCCCCACGATCAGAGGGGAACCCGGTGACTCCTTAGTTCCGGCAAGGGCGAAGCCCAGCATGACGGCATCTGCACCGGCTGCAAACGCTTTAGCGGCCTCAGCGGGTCCCCTCACTCCTCCATCCGCTATAACTGTCACATCTGAACCGTACTTAGCCACCGCGTCGGAGGCCTTGGCCACGGCGAAGAGGGTGGGCGCAGCCACTCCCGTCACCTCCCCCGTGGTGCATATGCTTCCGCTTGCTATGCCCACTCTAAGGCCCACCACATCAAGCCTGGTGATGATCTCCTCAGCCGCCTCGTAGGTCCCTATGTTTCCGGCAACCAGCGGTACATCGACCTCCTCGGTTATTCTCTTCGCGGCTCTAATCACGTTCTCGTTATGGAAATGTGCCACATCCGTGACTAGCAGATCTACGTACGGCTCGAGGGCCTTGGCCCTCTCGAGATCGAAGGGAGATATGGCAGCAGCCACCCTAAGTCTTCCCTCCTCGTCCCTGGTGGCGAACGGATGTGATTCCCTGTAAAAGACATCCTTAGCTGTTATGAGACCAACCAAGCGGCCGGAGTCGTCCACCACAGGCAACTTCTCCACCTTGTAGCGTGACATGATCTTCCTGGCCTCTTGGGGGGTTATTTCCGGGCTGACCGTGATCACGTCCTTAGTCATCACCTCCCTGACTACCTGATTACCGTTCTCGGCGAAGTAGACATCCCTCCTCGTTATTATGCCCACCAACTTGCCCTCGACCACGACGGGGAGACCCGATATGTTCATCTCCTTCATTATCGCGCGAGCGGTCTCGACGCTGTCCTCGGGTGAGACTGTGACCACATCCCTTATTATGAACGACTCGGCTCTCTTGACCGCTTTCGCCATGTTAACCTGCTCCTCTATTGTGCAATTCCTGTGCAACACCCCCAAGGCGCCCATCCTGGCCACAGCTATGGCCATCTCCGCCTCGGTAACCGTGTCCATCGGAGAGGATAGTATCGGGACGTGTAGCCCGATCTCCCCCAGCCGAGTGGATAGATCCACCTCCGAGGGCTCTATCTGAGTTTTCCCAGGTAGGAGAATAACGTCTCCGAAGGTGAAGGCCATCTCCACACTGGCAAACTTATCCCAAGGCATATCTAGAGTGGATAGATGGTTGGATAAACTTTTCGCTTGGAGATCAGGACTCGACAGTTCTGCTCTTGGGGATGAGGTTGCGAAGCACCTCGCCGTTGTAGTAACCAGAGCCGGCGAAGACCGGGCCGAACTTCACCAAGTAGACCCCCTTCTCGGGGAGTTTCAGGGGCAGATCCTCCCCCCTCATCCACCTGTCGAACTCTTCCCCGTCCAGCTCCACCACGTGTCTCGCAGCCCGCCTGCCGATCAGATAGGACCCCTCCACACTAATTATGTAACCGTAGGGGG
>WAOH01000133.1 GCA_015521385.1 Thermoproteota archaeon | reverse complement strand
GCGGGACATCACCTCAACCTCCCGTTGAGGGGGCCTAAGATCCTCCTATTTAAAAAGTTAACTGGCGAGAGGGCGTATCTCGGCCCGAGGTGGTCAAAATAATTTCCAGTTTCGGAGGAGGTTCGCTCCCCGCGCATCGAAACATTTATAATTTACTTAAGTAAGTAAGTTTAGAAAGTTTGGGTGATGAGATGAGGGAGCTCGAGGATGTCCTCTACAGGTTGGGGAAAGTGTTGCTGGCGCCTAGGGAGGCGTTCGACACGCATATAGTGGAGAGGTACTCGTCTGCCCTGCCCTTAGCTCTCTACGTGGGAGTGAGCTTCGCCCTCACCGCGCTCACGGTGAAGGGATTCGCGGGCCTATTGGGCCAGCTACCCCTCTACAACATCGGCTGGCTGCTGGAACTCGTAGCCAATCTGGCGGGCGTGATAGGGGTCGCTGCTGGCCTAGTAGACTTGTTGATCTACTCGTCCCTCATACACATAACTGCCAGGCTGATGGGCTACGAGGAGGGCAGATGGGATGACATCGTGGGGCTCGTCGCATTCTCCAGCGCCCCTCTCGTGTTCCCCACGGCTCTCGCTGCGGTGGGCTACCTGTTCTCCCACGTACTGCTGATCGTGTCGCTCGTCCTGGTTATACCGTTCAGCCTCTGGTCCCTCTACCTGATAGTGGTCGCCACCTCGGTGAACTACGAGATGAGCTTGGGGAACGCGATAGTGGCGTCTGTCGTCGGTCCCCTCGTGGCTGTGATAGTGGCTCTGGCCCTGACATCGAAATTGGGAGCTGTAGGTCTGGTAATAACAGTCGTTGGAATAGCCCTGATCTATCTGGAGAGGAGGAGGTGATTTCATGGGTAGTGAGGAGAAGGTGGGTGCTCTCATACTGGCTCTGCTGCTGTTATCCGTGGCCGTCTCCCTGGTGCCCGTCAGCATCAAGTACAAGTACAGGACTGGCTTGCCCCTCCCTTGGGTGGCGGGAAAGAGCTATTACTCCAGTGAGATATCTTCCGATACCATATCGCTGATCGTGGACATGGGGCAGGTCGACGTAACCGGAGATCCGTCGATTCGGGAGCCCAGCGTAGTCATGGAGGGCGTATCTCCCGTGGTGGAGGGAGAAACCGGGAGGATGGTGGCGGGGAGGCTGGCGCTGCACCTGCCGGATGGGTGGAATGGCTCGTTGAAGGTGAATGTGGGTATGGGAGCGTTTACCGTGAGAGATGCATCAGTGAGGTCTCTGAACGTGGAAATGGGATTAGGGAGCGTTGAAGGATCCCTAGAGGTCAGAGAGAGCGTTTCAGTAAAGACAGATAAGGGAAGCGTGAAGCTGACCCTCTACGTTCCGGAGGATGCCGAGGTTCACGTGAAGGTCAAGGCCGTGGATGGCTCGGTTATCTATGACGGGCAGAAGGTCGAGGGAGGGGCCATAGAGAGGACCTTCGGACAGGGGGAGAAGGTAGTGAATGTGTATGTTGATTCATACAGCGTTCAGCTCGATCTGAGGCGAGGTAAGGGTTGATCAGAGGAGGGACTTCCCTTGTACGTCAGATCAAGGATATATAGGGCGAAGAAGATCTTGGACGCTCTGAGCAGCGACAGCAAGCTCAGGATACTCAAGAGACTGCTGAAGAGCCCGGCCTCGGCCACAGACTTGGCCAACGAGTTCGGGCTCACCCTGCCAGCCATAACTTCACATCTGAGGGACTTGGAGGAGGCCGGGCTCATCAGGATAATAGAGAAGAGGAGGGGGAGGGGGAGGCCAGCGAAGCTCTACGCGCTGACCAGGAGGAGAATCACGCTGGAGATAGATCTGGAGGTCCTGCTGGAACTCCCGGACGAAGACAGCCTGGAGGAGCTGGTGAACGAGTACGTGAGGAAGAAGGTGGAGGGTGGTGGATTGAGGAAGGTGACGGTCAGGGATGTGATGGACACGCTGGGCGTGAGCAGGGCCGTGGCCGCCGTGGTGGCTGAGAGGCTTACGTCCGACCCGAGACCCCTGATCGAGGCCATCGCCGACAGGGTGATGGAGCACCTCAACGGGGAGAAGACGACCGTTGAACTCACCAAGGAGCTGAACATGGACAGGTGGTGGGTGTCCAAAGCGGTGGAGCTGTTGAACGAGGAGGGGCTGGTGGAGGTCAAGGCCGGCAGGGTCAGGAGGCTGGCCTGACCCCCCGAGCCCCTAACTCAAACTTAAATTGGGTCAAGCGGGACCACGATGGAAATGTCCCTGACGGAGGTCCTGATAGAGACTGTCAGTGCGTGGATAAGGGAGCTCGGCTGGCTAGGGGTCTTCGGCGGTGTGATGGTCGAGACCGCCATCACCTTAATCC
>WAOH01000132.1 GCA_015521385.1 Thermoproteota archaeon | reverse complement strand
TTAGCGGGTCCGATGACTTCAGTTCCCCGGAGTAGATTGTCTCGACATCCTCCTTGGCCTCCCTGGCGAGTTCAAGGACGACCGTCCTCTCGGGATCCGCTCTGGCCACGTCCAGATCGGTCTTCAGCGGGATCATAGCTAGCCTGTGGGCTATGTATTCGTCGAAGAAGGGGGTCGAGTTCTCGAAGAATATGACCTCATCGACGGCGAATATGGGGACTTCCGAGATTATGGCCCTCCTCAGGGCATTCACCAGGGGTGGCTTCGCCTCCTCCACCACTATAACTGCCCTATCCTCGGTGAGTTTAACGATCCTAGCCCTCAATGTCTTCACCCTTCCTCCTGAGGATCTCGACCCACGGGTTGCTTAATATCTCTTCAAGTATGTCCTCGGACCCCGCGGTCGGAGACTCCCCGGATCCACTGCCCTCTTGCCCAGATGGAATATTAACTTGATGGCCGTATCCAAGGGCGGATTCCTCATCCCCTCTCCCTCTCGTTCTAACGGTCTCAGGTTCGGTTGGTTGCTCCCTCTTCAGATCCCTTCTGAGCTCGGTGGGTTCCATCCTGGGCGGGGCGTTGTTTCTCGCCGCCCAGCCAGCTGGCGGTAGGTTGACGGGCCCTTGCTGACTTCCTAACAGCCTTATCATCGCCTCAAGAAGCTCTACCCTCTTCTCCAACTCATGTATCTTGTTAAGGAGATCTATCTCGTTTCCCTTCCTCACCTCCTCCACGATGGACTTCATCGACTGATCTATGGTCCTCTTTATCTCGTTCAGAATGGCGGTCAAGCTATCCTCCCTGCCCCGATCGGGTTCCGAGGAGCTGTCTTCGTGCTCCTCCCTCTTCTCCACCACGACTATGGTCCTGCTCTCCTCCTTTCTGAGGTGAGGCCTCCTACGGATGTTCCTACTGGTCTTCCTCTCCTCGGAGGGGAGGGAAGTTATTGTGGGAGTTACCGGTGACCCGAGCTCCGAAAGGGATCTTATCACGATGTCTACGCTCTCGTCTAGCTCCTCGGACTCTGCTGGCAGCTCGTTCTCCATCTCTGGTGAGGTCCAGATCTCCACCCGGTCGAACTCTATACCCGCCCTCCTGTGGGAATCTATCAGGTCCTTCAGCCAGGCGGAGAGGTCGCCATCCAAAGATGGATCGTACAGTGCGACCAAGGAGCGGATACTCCTCTTCCTACCCTCGATTTTGAGGATGATGGTGCGTCCATCCAGACCTAGAGACTCCATTTGAACGTGTCCTGTCCTCCTGTACCAGCTGAGCAGGGGCTCTATCTCCTCTAAGTTATCCCCCGACACGAGGGTTACCTCATCTTAATGGGGGTGCACGGGAATAAAAGTTTGAGAGGGATCAGACCCTCCTTCCCCTCCTGCCGTGGGGTCTCCTGCATCCATCGTGGGGTATGGGCGTGACGTCCTCCACCCTGATGAGGATGAGGCCGGACCTAGAGAGTCCCCTTATGGCAGCTGTAGCCCCGGGTCCGGGGATCCTGCTCTTTATCCCGCCGGGGGCTCTGACCTTGACTATGAGGTGGGTCACGCCCTTCTTCTGGGCCTCCTTGGCGGCAGCCATCGCCGCCTTGAGGGCGGCGTAAGGCGACCCCTCGAGCCTGTCGGCGTCAACGAACATGCCGCCCGAGTATCTGGCCAAGGTTTCCGCGCCAGTTATATCGGTGATGTGAACTATGGTATCGTTGAAGGAGGAGTAGATGTGCGCCACCCCGATCTTACCCTTCTTCTGCGTAGACATGACATCACCTCCCTACATCACTCGGCCTTCTGCTCGGGCTGCTGGGCCTGCTCCTCCAAGCACGCGGGATGCGTGCACTCTATGGTCTCCTCTTCCTCCAGCGTTACCAAGTAACCAGGCTGCTTTATCCTCCTGCCGTTGATCCTTATGTGGCCGTGGGTTATCAGCTGCCTCGCCATGTAGGGGGTCTTCGCGAAGCCCTTCTTCCAGACGATTGTCTGGAGCCTCCTCTCCAAGAACTGATCGACGGTCAGATCTAGGAGATCGTCCAAGGTGGCGTTCTCCCCTACTATTCCCAGCTTCTGGAGCTTCTTAATTATGGGCTCGACCTTCACCCTCTCCTCCTCGGGAGCCGCCAGCAACTCCCTAGCAATCCTCCTGTACTTCTTGGCCAAGTAGCTCATCCTCCAGAGCTCCCTCTTGTTCCTCAGCCCGTAGTAACCAGCCAGTCTGTTGGTCTCCTCGAGGACTCGCCTGTCCCAAGGCTTGTAGGGCCTCTCGTACTTCTTCCTAGGCTTCTTCGGGTCTCCCATCCGATCACCCTCACTTCTTCCTCTGGTACCCTACGGTCCTCCCGACCCTTCCGGTGGTCTTGGTCCTCTGTCCCCTCACCTTGAGACCTAGCTCGTGCCTTATTCCCTTCCAGCTCCTTATCTTCTTCATCAGGTTTATGTCCTGAGTCATGACCCAAGACACATCGTCCCCGATCAGGATCCTAGATTCGTTGGTCCTCGGGTCCTTCTGCCGGTTCATCATCCACCAAGGTATGCCGTACTTGTCCGGATTGTTGACCACATCCTCTATCTTCTCCAGTTCCTCGTCAGTCAGCTCGCCGAGAAGCTTGTTCGGTGGAATGCCAGCTTTCGTGAGGATCGCTTTGGCCAAGACGAAGCTTATCCCCTTGACATTGGTCAGGGAGATGAGCACATGCTTAGTACCGTCTAGGGTCGTGTTGAGAAGCCTTACTATCCTCCTTAGCTCTGCAGTTTCCGACAATTCCTCACCCCTCTTTCGGAACTTGGGGTCTTGAGTGTAATATAAGATTTTGCTCCGCTGGCGGTTCGGGAGAGGAGAACGGAAGGGTCGCTCCGAGCCCGATGGGAAGCCGGAAATCGGCGTTTATCCAAGTGGCGCCGGGGGAGGGATTTGAACCCTCGCGGCCCAGTGGGCCACTGGCTCTCCAGGCCAGCCCCCTTCCTGGCTAGGGCACCCCGGCTCCTCCGTACAACATCCTTACGATCGGGGGATTTAATAGTTGCGCACCCGGATCAGGATTCCCCCCTCCTCTTCCACATGGGAGGATAGAGATCTCGCGGCATTATCACCCTCTCTATGTCGGCGGCAACTCCCGATTCCGAGGAAACCATGTCCTCGGAGCTCATGGTCGATCTCCCTAACGCCACGAGCTCACCCTTCAGGGTCATTATCGCCACCAAGCTGCCCTTCTTGATGCCTTTGGATAGCATGCTCACCCCCTTGACCTTCAGTGACGCTCCATGGGTGATGGAGGCGACAGCGCTGTCCTTGACGATTATCTTTGGAAGATGGGTCACGGCGACCTCAAGAGGGAGCACCACCTCGCGGAGACGATCCTCCTGCCCATGCTCCTTCCATCGGACGTATGCCTCGTAGAGATCTTGGAGCGT
This sequence comes from Thermoproteota archaeon, assembly GCA_015521385.1. Taxonomy (GTDB): domain Archaea; phylum Korarchaeota; class Korarchaeia; order Korarchaeales; family Korarchaeaceae; genus Korarchaeum. The sequence continues at coordinate 12,254 of WAOH01000132.1, read as the reverse complement.
CACGCTCTCCCTCTCGTTGAAGATCCCCGATCTCGTCCTCCTCAATTCCCTCATGCTGGCACCCACTCCCAAGTACTCACCGATGTCGAAGAACAGCTTCCTTATGTAGGTCCCCGATTCCACCCTCGTCCTGAGGAGGTGGAACCGCCCCTCGCTTTCCAGCAGCTCCAGCTCGTACACCCTTCTCACTCTCAGGGTCCTCTTCACAGCCGACTTGACGGGTGGCCTCTGGAATATCGGCCCAGTGAACTTGTCCAATGCCTCCCTCAACTCATTCTCGTCCACATCTCCATGCAAGTAGAGAACCCCGACGTACTCCTTGTCGGAGCCTGCGATCAACCTGCTCAGCTTGGTGGCGTTCCCCAGCACTATGGGTAGAACTCCCGACACCTTGGGGTCCAAGGTCCCGCAGTGTCCTATCTTCCCTGGATATTCCAGGATCCTCTTGACCAGCTTGGTCACGGTGTGGGAGGTGGGCCCCCTAGGCTTGTCCAGGTTTATGATCCCGTGATCTAGGTAAAAAAGGAGGGGTCTCTCACGGGGCCTGTACCCGTAGGGTCCGGGTTCTTCAATGCTCTTAGCTATGAGTTCCTCTTGGGCATCGGCGAAAGATTTCATCAGGATTCCTCGGTCCCCTTAGCCTGTTTGCCCTTCTTCTTTTCCCTCTTCTCCTTCTCTTCTAGGAGCTTGGGATACAGATCGGTCTCCTTGAGGGCCTCCAAGACCTCCTCGTCGCTCGCCCCCTCAGGGATATCGAGCTTTATGGGAAGGGGTACGAGGTGCTTCACGTTGACCCTTCTCCTCCTGACCCCAGTTAGCTCCTTGGGCCCCGTGATCTCCACGAAGTTGTCGTCAATCACCTTGACTACCACACAGACTCTGCCGGCTTCCCTACCGGCTATCTTCCTACAGACTCTTCCTACCTCTATCACTGCCATACGAGACACCCCCTCTCGCGAGCGGGGCTAGCGTCCCTCAGGAGGACGCCAGGAGGGACAGACCCTCCTGTATGTACTTGGAGAGCATCAATTCGCGGAGGCATTCGGGGCAGAGGTAGCCACCGTAAGGTCTGTTGGGCCTCTTCTGGCTCTTGGAGAGCTTACCCATGATGGATCTGGGCCCCGTTGGAGTGGCGTTGAGTGGCTTACCGCATCTCGCGCACCTGGCAGGGGAGTGCCTCTTGTGCCTGTAGTGGTAGACGGTCCTGCCTCCCGGTGTCCTAACAGCTACCCTAGCCTTCTTAAGACGCCTGTTCCTCCCTCTCTTGTTTATGTCCTTTATTATCAAGACCAGCACCTCCGCGGCCAGTCCTAACTGAACCTATGGATTTTAAACGTTTGCCTGTCAGCGACCCCGTGGAATGGTGCTAGGACGATAGGTTTTTCTAGATAAATTGTAAGAAAGTTACTCAGTCGGGGAGGTTCCCAGTATTTTCTGGAATATCATCGAGAAGAGGAAGGACACTATTATGTAGTAGCCTAGGTAACCGATCGTCTGGTTGGAGAGGGCGCTGTTCCCGTGGAAGTAGTCCATTATGAAGGGAAGAGGAAACGGCAACCTAGCCACCGGAATCTCGGCGTAGAAATTTCCTAGAGCCCAGAAGATTATGAGTATGGGCAGGGTCGTGTAAAGCATGGGTTTCATGTTCATCTTGGTCATCTCCGATCGAGCGGCGTCGAACTGAGGCTTCATCCTGTCGAGCTTCTTCTTCAACTTCTTATTCTCGGGATCCTTGATGAGCTCCCTCTGGAGCTTGGTGTACTCGTTAACGATCTTCTGGAGTTCCCTGAGCCTGTCGTAATCTATGGTTCTCTTATTGAGCAGGTTTATGGAGAGGCTTATGGCGAAGGCTAGGAACGTGAGAAAGAGAATGGAGCCGGGAGGGAACAGTATGAGGGAGAGATCCAACCGATACCACCCTCTATCCTATGAACTTCTTCAGCCTCGGGTACATCTCCAAGGCGCGCTCGCGCATCAGCGTCTCGTAGAAGCCAGCCACTATGGTAACGGCCAATAGTATCCCGCTGCCAGTTCCAAGGGCTCCTGTGAAGTTGGCTAGGGCTGCTAGGAGACCCACTATGAACCCGCCGAGGTAGGTAACTGCCTCTATGTACTTCTCTATGGTCTTGGCCACCACCTTAACTGAAGCCCTCCTCCCGGGGACGACTATGCCCTGCTTAACGAGCTGCTCGCTAACTGATCTGGGATCCATGCCTGCGGTCATCACCCATATCTTGGCGAAGGCGACGCTGGCCCCGACCAAGACCACCAGGTAGACGAGTGCCCTGATGGGATCTTGAACCAGCACGTCGGGACCGTGCGGGGTGGCTAGGTAGTAGGCCAGCCCTGATACGGGCACCATGTTCCCTGTTATGGGGTCCGCCTCGTACCTCCCCAAGAAGTCGACCAAGTACTTCAGCCAGCCCTCCGGATTGGCTCCTACTCTGGACCACACTATCTTGGCCATTATGTCTATGTCCCCTATTAGCGCGGCCGCGAATATTATCGGCACGTTACTGACGTAGAGCAGCCTTATCGGGTATTTGGTCCTGTAACCGCCGTAGAGAGTGTGAGCTATTGAGACGTTGACCCTCACCTCGTAGGTCCAGACCACGGCTATGAAGACCGCGAACGTCGCGATCAATCCTAGGAGATCCGGGAGGGCGCCCCTGTATATGGCTCCGGCTCCCTCAGTGAGGAGGGCCGGTATCACTCCTACGAATCTGCCGCTCCTCTTCTCTATAGCTGGGGACAGCGTTCCCCACATGACTCTCTGGGCCACTCCTGCGAGGATGAAGAGACTTATACCACTGCCTATTCCCCACTTGCTGACCAGATCGTCAAGCATCATCAGGAGGAAGCTCCCCAGCGAGAGCTGGGCGATGGCCAGCAGGGCCTGCTCGGTGGTGAGGTTGCCGAACCTCCCTCCCAGGGTGTAGGCGGAGACCTCGAAGAGGATGAAGAATATGGCCGCCACCCTCTGGGCCTCTTGGAAGAACTTCCTGTCCTCCGGATCAGTTAAATCCAGCTGGACTATCTTGCTACCCACGAGCAGCTCCAAGACTATTCCAGCCGTCACGACGGGACCTATGCCCAACTCAACTATGCTCCCCTGAGCCCCGGCGAATATCACCCTCAGCTCCGCCAGGAAATCCAGTCCACCCCTAGGGATGCCGTACAGTGGGACCTCGGTCAGGAAGAAGTATATGAGAAGCGTTATGGCGGTCCAGATGAGCTTCTCCTTGAGGGAGGGGGTCCTCTTGGGCTTTTCCACCTCAGGTATTCCCTTGTTTATCTTGGCGATTATCTCCCTCACTATGCTCATATCTACCCCCTCACTAAGATTCGGATTCCGTCAGCACGGCTCCTCCTGCCTCCTCGAGCTTCCTGACGGCCATCTCCGTGGCGAGCTCTACCTTCACCAGCAGGGGCCTAGTGACCTTCCCCCTACCCAAGAGCTTGTCGTAGCCAGCCTCGGAGAGGTCTATCTCTACGCCCTTCTCCGTCTCCTTGGCGTACCCCAAGGCCATCAGATCCGGGAGCATCCTCTCCAGCTCCCCCACATTAACGGTTCTCGTCTCCCTGACAACCGCTCTGGGCCTCTTGAATCCTCTCCTACCCCTGCCGAAGTAGTCCGGCTCGTAGGCCGTTATCCATGTCCAGAGGTGCTTCTTCACCCCCGCCTTTCCGAACCCGCCCTGTCTTCCACTTCTCCTGTGCTGCCTCTGCTGCCCGTACCCGTGGAGCCTGTGCCCCCTCAGCTTCCTACTCTTCTTCCTCCTCCTAGGTATGGTCCGCATCATATCATCCTCCTCAGGAGCTTATTTATCTCCTTCCCCCTGTATCCCAACTCTCCTCCGTCGTTCCAGGCTCTCTTCGTCGTCTTCTTGAACCCTCCCTTAGGTGGGTGAAGCCTGAAGTAGGGTTTCAGCCACTTCAACTTGTGGAGCCTGACCTCTCCCTTCATCACGGCGTCTACCAGCTCCTCAACGCTCGAAAATCCGGTTTCCTCCTTGTGTTCCTCCAACCACTCGTCTGTGAGTTTTCCTCCCGTGGTCAGCTCTCCCCTAGCCTTGAGCAGGTGAATTAGGGTCTCCCTATCCACCTCACCGTAAGTAGTGTAGTCCTTCACCTTGTGCAGCATGCCTTTGTATGAGGGAGTCAGTGGCACCACGGTGGCCCAGAACTTCCTCTTCATGTGAAGCATCTCCAGAGTATGCCGAATGTCCGGCTTTATGTCAACTCTACCCCTTATCCTCACAACTGCCATTAGTGGGACCTCTTCCAATCCAGATCACCTCTCAGGGCGCACCCGACATCGTGCGCTCCCGCGCCTAACGGGCGCGCGCCTCTCCACCTGACTGGAATGAGGGAATAAAAAGCTTTAGATCAGACCCTCCAATCCTGCGGGAGGGTCATAAGGAGGAGCTTCCAGAGCGCGTTGTGTATAGCGAAGGCGTAGTTCATCCTGTTCTTCGTCTGACCCTTAGAGAACACCCTAACGTCCTGCAGACCTCCCAGTCCCAGTATCACCTTCGCGGTCTCGTTGCCGACTATACCCAGCTTCCTAGGTGCCGGCATCAGGGTGACCCTGACGGAGCCGGAGGATCCAGATACCGTGACAGGAATGGAGTGCGGTCTCCCGCAGCCGCATTCCCAAGATCCGCAGCCCTTCCTCACCTTGACTATATTCAGTTTGGCGTTCCTTATGGCATCAGCTAGGGCGATCCTGAACTCCCTTCCCTTCCCCTTGCCAACGCCCACGTAACTCATCCCGTCGCCAACGGCAGCTACTATCCTGAGCTGGGTCAGCTCACCCGCGTCGGTCTGCCTCTGTACCCTCCTCACCTCTATGATCTCCTCCTTGAGCCCGGGAACTAGGAGATCGACTATTTCCGGCTCTTGGATGGGTATTCCCCTTCTCAGTATCTCGTCTATGCTCTTGATCCTACCCTCGGCGACGAGCTTACCCACTCTAGTTCGCGGGGTCCAAGTCCTCTCCAACTCGGTCTGAGCCTCTCCTTCGGCGGACATTTTCCTCAACCCCCATTGGCTCCCTGCTTATTTAACTATTGCCCGAGAGCCCGCGCTCCAGCTGGGACAGCACCTTCTCGAAGACCTCGGGCATCGACTCCGGGCTGGCCTCCCTAGACAGGTAAAGGGCGAACTGCTTCCTGTAGAAATCCTCATCCTCCTCCTTGAGAGAAGAAGCCCACGAGGCTATGTGCTCCCCCCGTATCCTGTCCTCCTCGGGCAGGATCTCTGGAGAATGCGGTATCTCCACTCCCGCATCTAGGGCGCCCTTGAGGGCCGCATACAGTCTGGACCCCTTGGTCGAGGGGAACCTCCCTATATCCAAGACCGCTCTCTCAACCCCCGCCTTCTTAGCCCTCAGAGCCGCTAGATATCCCGTTAGATAGGCTGCGGGGGTGTTCTTACCACCGTATGGCCATCCGTACCTCGACAGCTCCTTGGAGAAAGCGTAAGCTATTACCTCATCTCCCTCTGGCTTGAACTTTACGAACTGAACTATTATGTACCTGTTGGTCCTCCTGACCACCATCCTCGGCAGGCCGCTCTTGAGCAGAGCGAGCCTCTTCTTGTAGTCCGTTTTACCTTCCCTTCTACGCCTGAACCTGACCTTGTACCTGGAAGATCTAGCCAACTCCTCGCACCTCCCTCATGACGTGAGACCTAAGGTGGGCGACGCTGTCGAACCTAGAGAGCCTCCTGTACAGGTCTCTGTACATCTTAGCGTCTATCACTCCCCTCTCCTTCATCGACTTGAGCTCCCTCCTGAGGGCTCTTATTTTGGTTATCCACCGCCTCTTCCTGGGAAGCCGGGAGTACTTGCCGCCCTTCCTCCTACCGGGCCCTCTCCGCTTGGGCCTAGCCCTAGCCCTAGCTCGACTGACCCCCTTCTTGGGGAGTATCTCTATCGCTCCGGACCTTATCAGCCTCCTGATGTCGCTCCTAGTTATCGCCTCCTGTATTAGCTCTATCTTCTCGGGGTTTATCCTCACTCTATCCAAGCCGACACCGGCCACCTTCGCAGCTAACCTCTTCTGGTAGTCCAACTTCATTCGCATCACCTCTCTAGTTTGCCAGTACGAGACCCAGCTTCCTCGCCTCCTCCCTTATGGCCTCCCTCTTCTTCCTGCCAACAGTGCCCGCTATGTAGACTATGGCCCCCTCACCGTACTTCTCAGCCACGCTCCGCAGCTCGTTCACGTTGTGGACTATCACGGGTTTCCTGCCGGAGGGATGAAGGCCCCTGATCTCATCAGGGTTCTTGTAACCGATCACGGGCTGCTTGGGCCTGCTCTTCAGCTTTAGCCTCTGCTTGTTGTCTATCCCCCTAGGCTTTCTCCAGCTCTTGACCGCACCCAGTCTCCAGTATCTGGCCAGATTCAGGAATCTGGGCTTTTTCTTCTTCAATCTCTGCAGGAGCATCCTATTTTCCTCTACCTTCGACTCGACCATCTCACTTCACCACGTATATACCGTCCATAAACACCCTCGGATCCTTGTCCTTTATCCTAGTGGCCTGCCTAATGTTGGCTGCCGTCTGCCCGACATCCTCCTTAGATATTCCCTCGATATATATCCTGTCCCCCTCAACCCTCACCTTGGTATCCCCGACTATCTTGGCGTACCTAGGGGCCTTCTCCCCTAGGAAGTTGTTTATCACGACGAGCTTCCTCTTCTCATCCACCTCTACCTTCATCGGGAAGTGCGCGTAAACGATTATCATCTCCTTGGAGAACCCCTCGGTGACCCCCTTCATCATGTTCTTTATGTGGGCCGCGACGGTCCCCAAGTAAGCGTAATGGAACTTCCTCTTGCCGTAAACTCTGACCCTGACCTTATCTCCCTCCTTGGTTATCTCCACTAGCTCCTCATGGAACTTCTTCTCTAGCCTGCCCTTGGGGCCCTTGACCACGACCTTGGCCCTGCTCACCTCCACATCAACACCCTCAACGATCGGGACCTCGATCTCCTGGGCTTGGGTGACTACCTTGGGAAACCTACCCATCCTCATCACCTCGGCATCAGTAGCAGTAGGCGAGGAGGACCCCTCCTATTCCCCTCCTCTTCGCCTCCCTGTGGCTCATGATCCCCTGATTGGTGGAGACTATTATGACCCCCACGTTCTCAGCCGGCAGGTACATCTTCTCCCAGTACAGGAATTCGTCCTTCTTCACGGAGAACCTGGGTTTTATCACGCCCGCCTTGTTTATCCTTCCCCTCAACCGGACCTTGTACTTGCCTGCCCTCCCGTCGTCTATGTACTCGAACTCCTCTATGTAGCCCTCCTCCTGCAGTATCCTGAGCACCTTCCCTATGAGCTTGGAGGCTATGTTTATGACGGTCTCCCTCTTCCCGACCCTAGAAGCGTTAGTCAGGGTGCTCATGGCATCGGCCAATGGATCAAGCCTGGTCATCAGCGATCACCTCACTCGTACTTCTTCCATCCCATGAGGGGAGCCACTTCCAAGAAGCACTGCCTGCAGAGGTAGAGACCGTACTTCCGTATTATGCCTCTCCCCACTCTACCGCATCTCCTGCACACGTAAGCGCCCTTGCCCTTCGTCCTGACCTTCCTCCTAGGCTTCGCCATTTTACCCCCTCACCTCACTCGCTATCGGACACCACCTTCAGCCTTAAGTACTTTTCCGCGAAGACCATCGATTCCTCCTTGGACAGCCTGTGTCTCCTAGGTATCCTAGCTCGTTTTATCCTCCTCTTGGCGACCCTGTAGCCAGCTCTCCCCATGGTCACGATGACATCCATGCCAAAGATCCCTATATCGGCCTTGTACCTGACACCGGGTATCTCTATATGCTCCTTTATACCGAAAGCGAAGTTGCCGAACTCATCGAACGCGCTAGCCCTGATCCTCCTGTCCACCGCGTCAGCTACCCTGTCCAGTAACTCCAGAGCTTTCTTGCCTCTGACCGTGACGGTGACCGCTATCGGCTCTCTCTTCCTAATTCCGAACTCCCTTATGGTTCTCTTAGCTCTCCTCTGGACGGGTTTCTGCCCTGTAAGTTCCTCGAGCACCTTACCGGCCCTTAGGAGGACCTCACCGCTCCTGCCGACCGCTATGTTCAGGGTCACCGCCAGGACCCTGGGCATGAGCATGGGGTTGCTCTTCCACCTCTCCTCTATGGCGTCGGCCATTTCCACTACCATGCGATCACCTCACCTTTATCGCGGGCTTCTCCTTCCCGACGACCAGAACGTTCTCTGCTGTCCCCCTGTAGATCAGGTTGGGATCTTCCAAGTCCTGCAGCTCTATGAACTCCGCTAGCTCCCTTATAGTGCCTATGTGACCTGCCATCCTGCCCCTGATCATGGCAGCAGCGGCTCCCACCTCGAGGGGGAAGATCTGCTTTATCTCCTGGGATGGAACCTCTATCAGCAGGGAGTGGCCCACCTTGATCGACTTCGCCATGTCCGAGTCGGGTTCCAGCAGGAAGTTCCTCCCGTCGTGGGTGGTCAGCTGAATCCTTCCTCCCCTCACGGTCCTCTTACCCATCACCTTGACTATCTTCAGGCTGGACTCGGCCTCGGGTATCTCCACGAGCTTCAGGAACTTGAAGGGATCCGGGACTATTCTGTAGTGCTTACCCAAGTCGGGAATTGAGATCACATCCATCAGACCCACTTGGTACTTGTAGTCGTACCTAGGCTTGCCATCCACCCAGATTTTCTTCATGAAGATTATCCTCTTGGCCTCCCTAGCCGTGGTCGCGAGCTCCAAGATATCCCTGACCACCACGAGCAGGGGGAACCCTTGGTCCATGGGGTGAGGGCCTGGCCTCGGCTTCACAACCCAGACCTTCTCCCTCTTGGCTATAGGCCAGTATCCGGGAGCGGCAAGTCTCTTTAAGTGCCTGCTTCCTCCCATCTTTCCCATAATCACTCATCCCCCTCTTCCTCGGGTTTCACGCCGGATGCGCTCTGACCCTCTTGGACCTCCACCTCCTCCTCAACGTCAGCCCCTTCCGTCCCCTCGGTCTCCGTCTCAGTCTCTGATATTTCCTCAGATTTCTCCTCCTCTTCCCTCTCCACCATTTCCTCTTCCTCCGTCTCCGTCTCTTCTATCTCCTCCTCGGTTACTCCCTTCCTCTCCAAGATCTTCTTTCTAGCGTCGTCCTTGAGGTCCAGCTTCGTTATAATCACCTTGGAGGGATGGATGGGGATCGGTATCTCGGTCCCGTCGGTCTTCTTCCTTATAAGCCCCTTGATAGCTATCCTGTACTTTTCCCTGTCCACGGAGATTACCTCTCCTTCGGTTCCCTTGTAATCGCCCCTAACTACCTTCACCCTGTCGCCCTTCCTTATGGGCATCGACCTGACACCGAACTTCTCCCTGAGTTCTGGGGAGAGATGGGCCGACATTATCTTGCCCCTGTGGTGAAGGGGCGCGTTGTACAGGTACTTCCTCTGCTTACTTGGCTTGTGAGATATGGTCCTCTGCAATCCGATCACCTCACACCACTTGGGCTGAGACCGCTCCCAGTGAGGGCCACCTCTCTATAGCCTCCTTTGCAATGGGCCCCCTGAACTCCGAACCCTTGGGGGTCCCGTCATCGTTCACCAACACGGCGGCGTTGTCCTCGAAGACGACCCACTGACCGTTCTTCCTCCTGTAGGGCTTCCTCTGCCTCACTATGATCGCCTTCATGGGTTTGTGCATCAGATCGTACTTCCCCCTCTTGACGACGACCGTCACCATATCGCCGACGCTGGCTGACGGTATCCTCCCCTTCCGTCCCTTGTAGCCGTGGACCCCGATAATCATGAGTACCTTCGCTCCAGTATTGTCTGCACACTTTAGCTTAGCCATCACAGGGAGTCCTCGCGAGATCTTCGGTTTTACTCCCTCTACCTTCTTCCTCCTCGCTACCCTCGACATAGATCATCCTCAACACCAACGGTGGCCACCGATATAAAAAAGGTGATGGGAATCCTCCGGAGATGGGGAGAGACCGAGGTGCCTCGGGGCCCTGCCCCGCGCGGTCGGGGCCCTCGTCCACCCTTTAATGGGGCGGATACGTTACCCATTCAGGAAAAAATTTGTTCATCGATCCGAGTCCGATTCCCCGCATCCCCTGAGGAGGTTTTCCACCCTGCTCAGGTACCTAGCGAACTTAACCGCCCTACCGGACACCTGGATTACTCTCCCCTTCTGGAGGACCGCGTGCTCCACCTCCAGCTCCCTGCCCGATATCCTGACAGCCTCCTCCACCGAGTGATGGAGTTGAAGACAGTGGGGACTACCATCGACTGTAAGGACGCTTATTCTCCTCACATCAACTCTAGCCAGAATGGAGGCCACCTTGAGAGCTATTACATTTATGTGGTCCCTCTCGGGGCAGGTTGAGAGACACAGACCTCTGCAGTATTCCTTGACCGCCTCCGGCCACTCCACAGCCAGGCAGGACCCTATTATCCTGAGCTCCCCCTCCCTCCTAAGTAGATGGGATCCCGAATTCGTGGACAGCAGGTCTAGGATCAACGCACACCCAGATTGGTGTGAAATATCCAAAGTTATTAAGGATCAGATGACCGGCCACAGTGTAAAGGTGGTCTCAATTGGAACCCCTCGTCAGGTTCTTAGAGGTGATGCTCAGCGGAATCGGCGTTGGGATAATCTCGTCGATGGCAGGCATTGGAGGAGGAACTCTGATGGTTCCTCTGATGGTCCTAGTCTTGGGGGTGGATGTGAAAGTCGCCATCGCCTCCAGCTTGCTCACCATCATCGTGACCTCCGCCTCCAGCTCCACCGTTTACCTGAGGGAGGGATTAGTCAACCTCAAGGCGGCCCTGACCCTGGAGCCCTCCACCGCCCTAGGGGCTATAGTGGGGGCATCCATCACCATAGGATTGCCATCTAACCTCGTGAGGAGAGTGTTCGGTTTCGGGTTGATCGTGATCTCCCTTGTCATGCTAGCTAGAACATTCACGCGGCCCAAGGAGAAGGGGGAGATAAAGCACTGGACCTTGGGCGTGCTCTCATCGTTCTTCGCCGGCATGGCGTCCGGGATGTTCGGGATAGGAGGGGGCGTCCTCAAGGTGCCGATAATGAACCTGATCATGGAGATGCCCATAAAAGAGGCCGTGGCGACCAGTTCCTTCATGGTGGGACTCACTGCCTCCTCGGGAAGCATCGTCTATGCCATCAAGGGATTCGTCGATCCCGTATTGGTCCTCGGATTCGCGTTGGGGATAATCCCCGGGGCCACGCTCGGCGCCAAGTCGCTCAAGGGCATGAAATCCAAGTATATAAAACTCATCTTCGCGTTAGTCCTCCTCTACGCCGGGATCAAGCTTGTAGGGTGGTGAGGTAGTCCTTGGAGGTGGATCTAGGGAACCTGCCCTCCCTCCTCAGGTGGGGTGTTATCGCGGGGCTTTCCGTGCTGGCCATAGGTATAGTGATAGAGCACCTCTCTGGAAACCCCCTGATTAGGGAGGCCGGCCTCTTCCTCATAGTGGTGACTCCCGCGAGCTTCCTAGTGTCGCTCTCCTACAAGATGTTCAGGGAGAGGGAGTATAAGATCGCGCTGCTCTCCCTGCTGACCCTGTCCGTGATAGTGGTATCGGCCCTCCTCTCGCTGAGGTGATCGCTTGCCCCTATCACCGCTCAAGTCCGAGACCAGCAGGAAGGCTCTGAGGCTGTCAGTGAACTCCTTCTTCCAAGGGACATCCATGAGCTTCACCTTCTTCCTGCTCTACGCTTACGGCGTGGACAAGTTCGGCCTCTCTCCAACGGAAGTGGCTGTAGCTATCTCTCTGGGAGGAATCTCGAGCGCCGTGACCCAGCCCCTCTGGGGATGGTTGGTGGATAGGGCCGTGAGGAGAAGGAGGTCCCTCATGCTGGTTGGCTACGTGCTCTCCGCCGCGTTCATATACTGGGTCTATAACTCCAGAGCGGTCTGGGAGTTCTACACCGCTGGGGCCATGCTGAACTCGTTCATGGGATTGTCTAACTCAGCATGGCTAGCAATCTTAGGAGATTTAACCGCGCTGGAGGAGAGGGGGAGGATCTCCGGGGTGACCACCACCTTCTCAACGCTGGGTACTGCTCTCTTCTCCCCGGTCGCTGGGATGATCATGGACGCGTTCGGATACTGGTTCGCCAGCCTAGTAGGAGTCAGTCAATTCGTCCTAGCGGCCGGGACGGTGTGCCTCATACCTCCCACCAGCGCGAGCGTGTCCGCACCTCCTAGGGCGGTGGGGGAGGC
>WAOH01000131.1 GCA_015521385.1 Thermoproteota archaeon | reverse complement strand
CGCCTATAGGTTCCCCGAGTATGGATACGCTTACGACCGAGGCCTTCAGATACTTCAAAGCGTAGTTATAGGAGTTATGTCCCAATCCGCTGGGGATGAGGGCCAGCATCAGGAATATAATCCACTCCCTAGTTGGATAACCGGAAAGGGGGATCCCGAGAACCCCTGCTGTGGAGAGGAGCAGGATTCCGGAGATCCCGTAGACGGATGCGGTGTACGGGGCGAGATCGAGCCGCCCCCTCAGCCTCCTCCCGGCCACCAAGTAAACGGCCAGGGATACCGAGCCTATCAGCGCCAGGAGATCCCCAAAGAGGTTTGAGCTCATGTCAATGTGACCCATCGCTATCATCGAGGCCCCCAAGATGGATATAGCTATGCCCAGCGCCTCCCTGGCGTTTACCCCCTCGCCCAGCAGGAAATAGGAGAGGAGGACCACGAAAATCGGCGAGGAATCGACTATCACGGTGCTCGCAGCCACTGAGGTGTATTCCAAGCTGGCAGTCCAGGTACCGAAGTGAACCGCCAGACTCACTCCCGATAGTAGGAGAACCGTCCTCTCCTTACTCGATAGACCGATAAACTGGCTTAGGGATCCTATAGAGAGAGCAAGCATTAGGAGGGAGGCGAACACCATCCTGTAACCTGCTATGATGAGGGGGTTGCTATCGCTGAACCTGATGAGTATGCTCGCTGTCGAGACTGCGGCTATACCAACGGCCAGCGCCAATTTTGGGTTCAGAGGGGGTTTCGATCCCACCATCAGGCCTCATTTCGGCTCATTATTATAACATTGATGCCGAGGGCGTTCGATCAATTTTTATAAGAGGGGGTCAGACATCCCCGAAGGTGAAGCTAATTTGCCCGACGATGGCATGAAGGGCAGGTTACTCGATGTTCTAGTAATGGCGATCACTTACATCATAGGTGCCGCCATCAGGGTCCTCCCGACCTTCAAGTACGGGGCCCATCTTACTGCGGACGACCCACTGCTGCACTACAGGATAACCAAGTACCTAGTTGAGACGGGGCACCTACCCACCTTCGACCCCCTAGCCTGGCACCCCTGGAGCTACAACCCCAGCGAGGTGCTGCCCATACTGCACTACTACACTGGAGCTGCTATCTACAAGATCGCTTCCCTCTTCGGTTTTCACGACCTCTACACGGTAGTGGTGTACATACCGGTTGTGTTCGCTCCTCTGGTGGTCATACCGGTCTACCTGCTGGCGAAGGAGCTGTGGGGAAGGTCGGCGGCGATAACGTCGGCCTTCGCCATCTCCCTGTCTTGGGCGTACATAAACAGGTCGCTGGCCGGATGGTACAGGCACGAGCAATTCGCCATTCCGCTGCTCATGACCTCCATGTACTTCACGATAAAGGCCATGAGGAGCGAGGAGGAGTGGAAGGTGCTGGCCTACTCCGGATTAAGCGGCCTCTTCTTGGTGTACTCTGCTGGGGTCTGGGCTGGCTTCAAGGCGCTATACGATGGGTACGCCCTGCTCCTGATGATACTGCTAGTGTTGAACAGGTTGGACTGGCGCAAGGGACTGGCTCTGGGCTTACCTCCCCTCTACGTGCTGCTCGCCAGCTTCGGATTCCTCTCCAACCAGGCCTACAGGAAGCTCTACATAAGCGTGGAGAGCACATTGGTCTGGGCCTCCCTTCTAGCAGCGTTGGTCTACATCGCCCTTCCCAAGATTAACATCGGCGGCCTGAACGAGCGGAGGAGGGTCGTATCCATAGGAGTCGGGCTGGTCCTACTCGTCGCGTTCTTCGCCCTCGGCATATACCAGCCCCTCACGGGTAGGCTCTTGAGGGTCCTGTTCCCATCAGTGAAGCTCCCTCAGGGGAACGTCGTTGAGACGGTTGCGGAGCACGGGGCAGGTGCTACCGTTGAGACCCTCACCACGCTCCTGATACCCGGCGTGCTGGGCCTCTTCTTCCTGCTGGTGGAGAGGTGGAGGAACGACGACGAGCTCATGATAAGCCTCATGACTTTGATATCCCTGTACTTCGCCACCAGCATAGTGAGGCTTCCCCCGCTCGCAGCTCCCTTCGTGGCGCTGGTCTCCGGATTCTTCGCTTACAGGATAGTAGTGTTCTCAGAACCTTACATGAAGAGAGTCAGGTCTCTAGAGAGGGCCAAGAAGAGGAGGGGTGGTAAGCTACCCTTATCGAAGAAGCTGGGAATGATGAAGGTTCCCGTCATGATGATGATCCTGCTCGTGGTGCTCCCCATCGCCCTCCAAGGCCACATCAGGAATTACGGCGCCGGGCACTCCGAGTACGTTCTCACATTCCAAGAGGCCATGGACTACCCGCTTGGCTTCACTGAGGGATGGAGGGACGCGCTGAACTGGCTGAAGGAGAACACGAAGCCGGATGAGGTGGTGATATCCTGGTGGGATTACGGTTACTGGATGCAGACGGGAGCGGGGAAGATAACTATGGTGGATGGGCTCACCATAAACTCCACTCAGATAAGGTTGGTTGCGAGGGCCTTCATAGGTCCTGAGGAGAGGATGCTGGACTTGGCTAGCAGGTTCAACGCTACCTACGTGGTTGTCGACGTCCCCAGGGAGGTGGGGCAGTTCTCGGGAGGGGGCAAATGGGTGGCCATGGCCTGGATAGCTGGGGAGTTTCAGCACAGCCCCTATAGACCGGACGAGGCCAGGAAGTGGTTCGCTCAGGACCTGCAGAAGTTCTTCGTCTTCGATAGGACAACCGGGCGGTCCGTTCCCACGGACTACACGTTGAACACGACCCTCTACAAGATGGCCCTCAACGCCATAGGTGGAACCAAGCTCAACTACTTCGACCTAGTTCACGTGGGCAAGAATAAAGGGTATGTCGAAGTGGCCATCTTCAAGGTCAAGGGGTGATTCAATGGATCCTCTAGCCTACTTCAATAGAGAAGATGAGGTCGAGAGACCCGTCTTCGCCGAGCTGAGGGAGAGGTTTGTCTCCGAGGCCGACGAGGAGCACGTATCCTCCCTGCCCAAGATGACCTTCGCCATGGTCAAGCCTGATGCGTTCGTGAGAGGGCTCGCTCCCGAGGTCATAGGCAGGCTGAAGGAGTCAGGACTCACTCCGGTGGCCATGAAAGTCACTGAGA
>WAOH01000130.1 GCA_015521385.1 Thermoproteota archaeon | reverse complement strand
TTCTCGGAGTCGGAGACCCTCACCCACTCTCCCAAGTCCTCCATGTAGATATAGTCGTATCCGAAGTACATCTTCCCGGATATCCTCCTCACTATAACCTTGAAGCCAGCTACGATCCTCTCCCCCGATCTGACAGTCCTAGAAGCGGCCGGAGACAGAACCGTTATGGCCCCGACCTGGTTCCATGCCCCGTGGAGGAAGGCCGCCGAGCCCAGCCCTACATACGACATGGGAATTGCCTTGACGATCATGTAGGGCGACTTCTTGAATGTGTAGACGCCTTTGACGAGTTCCACTATTTCCCCCCTTTTCCTCAGGTTGTGGAGGAGGACCTTTGCGTAGCTCCCAACCGAGCTCTCCACCAGCCTGTAGGTGAATATGGAGGAGCTCCTCAGCTTCTCCACCAATCGGGAATGTCTAGTGGGCAAGCCTCCTTACCTTCCGCACGATGGTCTCGAAACTGGGTGGTCTTCCTGCGATTATCAGTTCCTTCAAGACGGGAAAGTCTTTGGGCGGTTCATCCAGGTACCTGATGAGCTTTTTGAGGATTTCTCCAGCTTCGGGACATAGGTCGGAGAGGAAGTAAATGTCATAGAGGTCTCTAGCCTTCCTCCTGCCTATGTAAGCGCCAACCTTCTCCTCCAAGAGGGAACAGGGGGTGAGGGTCTTCACGACGATCGTGCTTCCATCCACGAGCCAGAAGTCCTCCTCCACGACCTCCCTCTCCTCGAACATCGGGGACGCTTCCAGCTCGACCGTGGCTCCATTCCCCACTTTCATGTAGAGAACGCCGGAGGGAGTCTGCTTCACCTTGACTATATTCAGAAGAGGAGATATAACCTGCGGGATCCTCTCGACCTCCTGACTGTAGATGTCCACGTCGTAGGAGAACCTCTTCCCCCCGTAGATCCTCCAGATCGCTGTTCCATCGTGGATCACGAAATCTATCTCTCGGGAGATCTCCAGTATCAGGATGTCCTGCATCTCCGCGATTCTGAGCAGGTTACCTTTGAGGAGCCTCATTAACGGTATCTTCCTACTCACACCTATTCGTTGACTTAGGTTATACTTAGGTATAACTGAGGTCAACGAAATTCTCGGTGGGTTGTCAGTGCGATACGAGGATGCTACGCGATTCTACCCTAGAATATTGAGGAGATGGGCTCGCGGCAGTGAGCATACCCTTCCCCAAATCGATGAGCACGTCTGTGTCAACCAGTACCCCCTCCATCCTTCCCCCTCAGTCGGATTTACACCTTCTCAAATGGGATGTCCCTCTCACCTGAGGTCTCGCGCAGGAAATCCTCTAAATTCGCGCACGATGCTCTACGATCACACTCGTTCCCCTCACGACGGGTTTGCCTCCACTATCTTCGGATCCTTGAGTATCCTGCTCATCAGTAGTGTGTTAGGAGATAGAGACTTAAAAAGAGTCATGAACCT
Organism: Thermoproteota archaeon; assembly: GCA_015521385.1. Taxonomy (GTDB): domain Archaea; phylum Korarchaeota; class Korarchaeia; order Korarchaeales; family Korarchaeaceae; genus Korarchaeum. The sequence continues at coordinate 1,766 of WAOH01000130.1, read as the reverse complement.
GCCGATGGATCTACTCTACCCGCAAATCTTAGATTGTCGGCACTCAGGGCGATATTCGTATACCCCGTTTAGTGATGATGGCAGGAGAGGCTCTTCGGGTGTGTCCAGCAATCCAAATGGTGCCCGCTTTGTGGTGAACCTGCTTGGCCCTTCACAGCTCCAGATCCCTTATGTGCCTCATCCTCCCCTTCGCCTTCCTCAGAAGCTCCTCGTCGGCCGTGTAGGCGTCGACCTCGAGAAGCTCGACGAGGGCGGCGTAGGATGCATCGTATATGGTGATCCCCTTCCTCATGGCCAGTTCAACGCTTTTCTTCGCAAGCTCCCCCGACAGGTCGTAGAGCGTGAGCTGAAAGTCATCGAGCGTCTCAGCCACCTCTTTCAGCTCTTCCTCACCGAAAGCGCCCGAGTACTTGAGGGCGTTCAGCACCTCGTAAGGCAGGAGGCTGGGGCAGGCCAGATCAATCACTCCGGAGGCATATGCGTCCCTCAGGAGTCTCGCCTCCTTGGAGTGCTCCTCCTCGACGAACCACTTTACCACCACGGAGGCATCAACTACGACCCTTCCCTCCATTTCCTTATCTCCTCCACGGAGCTCCATCCCTCCACCCTTCTGGAGAGCCTCTCCGACCTGAGAGCAGCTTTCTTGATCTTGGACAGGTCCTTCTTACGCCTCCTCTCCTCTTCCCTCCTTATCGTCTCCATTATGGCCCTCCTGACTACCTCGCTCCAGTTGATGTGCCTGAGCTCGTCCATCTTCTCCTTCACCTTCCTGTCTATCCTGAAGCTCACGACCACCGACATCGTATTGTAATACGATGATGTAATAAAAATATGACATGCATATCGTGCAGGACACCGATTCTCAGCCCCAAGATCAACCGAGTCGCGTTGAGCATGGTGAAGGGGATGTAGTGGTCTAAGCGAAGGGACGGGGGCCTTCCGAATATCGCGATATGCTTGGCGGGGGTGCGCAGCGGTTGATGCGGAAACTGTGAGTAATGCCTGAGGATGGCTGGAGTCCCCTGCATTCCTAATATTAGAAGAGGATAGTGAGAGGAGAAATTCAGGAGATACTGAGGGAGGTAGAGGAAATATTTAATGGTCTGATGACTACGTTTTGTGTGATGTCCATTGAGGATCTGAGGGAGGTAGTTAGGGAAGAGGTTAGGAAAACCTTGCTTCAAGCCTTTCTGGCTTTGACACCCTACGTAAGTGAAGAAGAGCAGAAGGAAATAGAGGAGGAGATGAGGGACTTTAGGGAAGACGAAATGGAGCTGGAGGAGATGGATATCTAATACCCAATTTTAGAATTAGAACCGTGAGCGTCAAATTACCCAGTACTGACTTTCAGTCTGGGTCCCGAACCTCTCGGGAGGCATTGCCTTCGTTCCTTATACCGATCTGGATAGGAAACCCTCTAAGGCGTCAGCGGCCTCCTCCTGATGACTGTCTCGGTTACGACCGTGATGTGACCGTAGAGTCCCTCTCCGAGTCTTATGGCCCTCAATGTCGCTGCCACTCTGCTAGGTATGCTGAGATCCCTGAGCCTTAAGAGGATGATTCCGGGAGGGTGCTGTGAAATAGCTAGGTATCCGAAATCCTTGTCCATGGTGACGATTACCTTATCGTGCTGCTTTGCCATCTCGATGACCTTGGTGTCCTCACATCCCCTACATTCCAGTAGGACGCTTTGCACATCGATGCCCATCCCCCTAAGCTCCTCATAGACCTTCAGACCCATATTCTCATCTAATAGGAGCTTACTG
>WAOH01000129.1 GCA_015521385.1 Thermoproteota archaeon | reverse complement strand
TTGTAGAGCAGCGCATCGGTGGCTTCCGGCCCGATCCTCCTCATCAGCTCGTTCTTGGCGCTCCTCAGCAGGACATCCCTCATAATCGCGACCCTGTTGTTGCCCACGTAGGCCGGGAAGTTCAGCGTGTCTATAAGGAGTCCCTCTCTCTCGGGAAGTATGAGATCGACGTTCCCGACACCCTCTATTTCATTCAGGGCGTCCTTCAGCTCCTCGAATTCTAGGGCCGACTTGGTAGCATCGAGTATGAGGAAGATCATCCCCTTTCCTCCCTCACCCACCTGCAGGTGGAAGTAGATCACATCGCCCCCCCTCCGGGCTACCGCCTGGGCTACATCCCTCAAGATGCCTACTCTGTTCTCGGTGATGTCCATAGAGTAGGCTGCCAGCCGCCTGCCGGGGATGACGGCATATCTGCCCAGATTGATAGGTCTATTTCTGCCCTTCAATTCTCCCTCAGCCCCCATTGGATCACCCTTGAAGACCGATATAAAAGGTCCGGTACAAATGCGTACCATATCTCATTTTTATCATCATACTTTTAATTACGACGGGGAGATGTGAAAATTCGGTCTGTTCAGGTGGTTACCAAGTCTCGGGAAGGGGGAAATCTAATTTACTGGCGGTGGGATCTGGGGAGGTGATATCATGCTACTAAGGAAGGATCACCTGAGGCTGCTGCTCCGACTCGGCGAGGGTAGCGTGGAGGCCTTGGAGTTCAGGGGAGAGAGGAAGGTGGACGAGCTCGTCTTCTCGAGGAGGATCACCGAGCTGAAGGTGCTGGGACTCGTTGACATAGTGGACGGGACGATCGAGCTGACTCCAGCGGGCGAGAGACTCGTCAGGGCTCTGAGGGACTCCAAGCTGGATGTCGAGTCCCTTCCGGACATATGGATCGACACCCCCATCTACAAGATGGTTGAGCTGGCTGTGAAGACGGGGAAGATACTCCCCAACTGGGAGAGCACCCTCAGGGAGAGGGGTTTCTGGGACGAGGGACCCACCGACCTCGCGAAGGAGATCTTGGAGGTGAGGACGGAGTCGAGGCCGTCCCTGCTGCTGGCAGCCGAACTCTCGGACTTCATAGAGGTGATCCCCCCGGGTCCCGAGGACTTGGGTGAGCTGATAAGGATAAGGGACGAGCTGGGCTTCGGCAAGTGGGTCGTGAACGCCCTCCAGGCGATGGACCTACTCTACATATCCCCGCCTGACGAGTTCGGTGCGGTGTACACGCTGACACCGGCTGGGAGGAAGGCCAGGGAGTCCATATGGCTCATCTCCGTTGTGACTACCCAGATCACGGTGGACCAGAGGACGGCCGAGCAGATAGAGAGGGGGGAGTCGACGGAGAGGCTCATCGAGATGGGGCTGGCGGATAGGAGAGGCATCACGGAAGCAGGCAGGGGGATGCTGGCCGCCTACAAGGAGATGGGCGTGGTGAGGAGACCCACAACACCCTTCTACTTCACGATCGAGGAGATCAAGGTCCTCAAGACCATAGAGGAGACGGAGAGGCTGAGGAAGACGAATCCCGACATACTGCCGACGAAGGGGTGGCTGGAGGAGAAATCAGGGATAGCAGATGTGGGGGAGGCTCTCATCCTCTTGGAGTCGAAGGGGCTCGTGGAGAGGAGGGAAATGAGTATGAAGGACACCTACTGGTTCACCGAGCACGGCAGGCAGGCCTACAACCTGGTGAAGGACTGCGGCGAGGACGTGACCAGCGAGTCCCTCAAGGCCGTCACCTACCCGCTCGCTGGCGAGATCCCGATGGCCGAGTGGGTCAGGCAGGCCAAGAGGCACGGCTTCGTGGACAAGGACCTCACCAAGAAGGGCAGGCTGCTGGTCGAGTTGAGCAGCAAGGTGGTGAGGAGGCCGGTGCTCACCGCCTACGACGTGGCCATCCTGATGAAGATTCCCAAGGGGAAGTACGTGGAGAGGGAGGAGCTGGTCAGCGCCGTGAACGAGTACCTTGGAGTGAAGGACGATGAGGAGGCCAAGAGGGTGGTCAGGAAGGCCATATCGGAGGCGGAGTCCAAGGGCCTAGTGGTGATGCTCCAGAACAGGACGGTCGGCCTTACCCCGATAGGGGAGGTCATGAAGGACGTGGTGACCTTCGGGAACACCCAGACAATGAAGACGATGAAGTTCCCCGTGACCCCGACCGTGTACTGGGTCCTGAGGGTCATATCCGAGAACATAGACGAGCTGAAGGAGGCTTGGAGGAAGGGCGTCGATGTGGCGAACGTGGAGGCCAAGATAGTCTACAACCACCTGAAGAAGTACACGTCGGTGACCGACGAGGAGATAAAGAAGGCCTTCGTGATCCTCAGGAGGACGGGCCTCTTGGGTAAGATGGGTCCCACCTCCGCCGGGGAACTCCTGCTAGAGGTTGGTAGAATGTTCGAGAGGCTCCCGGAGGAGGAGAAGTGGGTCAGGGAGGTCTAACCTCCCATTTTTTTGGTGGATGGGGAGGTAAATCCACCCTAGTCTCTC
>WAOH01000128.1 GCA_015521385.1 Thermoproteota archaeon | reverse complement strand
ATTTAGATTATCTAGCTAATTAGAGAACCATTCTAACTACTATAAACCCGGATATAAACGCTCTGTCATCCCTCTAAAGCCCTCTGATCTCTTTTCATAATGTTTTTAAAGAGCTAGAGCGGTCTCACCATGAGATGGGGGTGGAGGTGCGGTAAAATGGTGAAGGCCTTTGAGTTCCATGTGATCGGCGAGCTCCTCGATGTGGAACCTGAGATGCTCGATGACGTGGAATTCGTCCAGAGCGCATTGGTTGAGGCGGTTCTGAGGTCGGGTCTGACGCTATTCGATGTGCTGAGTCAGAGAAGGCCGGAGGGGGGCGTCCTGAGCATAGCGATCATAGGCGAGTCGCATGCCGCCGTGCACACCTGGCCCGATCGCGGGCTTGTTACAGTGGCAATATCGTCCTGTAAGGACGCGGAGAGCACTTGGCAGGTATTCATAGAGCTCAAGAGAATCTTCAGAGCCAAGGGACATAAGGCCATAGAGATGAGGAGCGGCATTCCACTCATGGAGAGGATAGAGGGACTCCCCGTGGAGGCCCTCGTCTGAACGAACTACCTCCTCTTCACCTCGAACCTTATCTTGCCGAATCCCGCGTTTCTCATGTATCCAACTCCCACCAACTCAGCGAACCTCAGGTACGTGTTGAGCCACGTGGCCATCTCCTCGTGGGAGCCGGAGTGCCACTCCGGGTGATCCACGACCTTGTAGTTCACCCAGCCCATGAAACCCACCAATGTCCTGCCCTCACTTATCTCAACGGGCTTCGTGGTGCATAGCTCGTATCCGGTCTCTACAACGCTCAGATCCGCCCACATGGACATTATCCTAGTTTCCGGGCCCTTCTTCGGGGAGAGCGCGTTCCATACGGAGGATGCAGACGAGACGACCATCTTGGAGTTCGGGTATAGGTAGCAGTAGGGGGTTGACGTTCTCCTGAAGCACGTCGGGGTGAGGAACCTTATCCTGAAGTTCTTACACGGCTGATCCTGTATGAAGTCCTCTATCTCTATCTCCTGGTACGAATAGCCGACGACCTTGAAGGGCACGTCCCTGATGGTGATCGTGGGTTTCTTGTATACCCATCCCTTCACCGCATCTACGAGGGTCTTATCATCGAATATTATGACCGAGCCCCTGTATTCGGATCCCGCGTACACTAAGTCGTCCTGAAAGCCGCAGGGCAGCTGCCTCCTATCCCTGAGGAGGGCCTCTATGAAGATCTTATTGGAGGACATCTCTAAGGCCTTAGCTAGCAGCGGATTCTGGGATGAGAGGGCTTTAAAAAGAGCTCGCCTCAGAGGGGGGCCTGTGAAGGGAACTATTCCCTCTCCCTGACTTACAGCTTCAATTTCTATCACTGAGATCATTTTTTGGATCCCCGTTTCCCGTAAATGGCTCTTCTTTAAAACTGCTCTGCCGAGGCGAGTCCTACCCCGGTGTGAGCTGATCTTTATATGGATGCCGAGGCCCCGCCCCTAGATGGGAAGGTTTGGCAGGAGAATAGTCCTGATAGTGGGGCTCCCTGGGAGCGGGAAGGATGCTGCGGCGAAGGCGATCGAGGAGGAGCTTGGATTCAGGGTTTTGAGGATGAGTGATGAGCTGTTAGACGAGCTCGAGAGGAGAGGCCTTCCCGTAACGAGAGAGAACATGAGAAAAGTTGGAATGGAGCTCAGGGATGAAATGGGACCCTCTGCCATTGCCAAGCTTGTGATAAGGAGGATGGAGGACCTAGGCGATGAGAGGGGTTTCGTGATTAACGGCATAAGGAACTTGGAGGAGATAGAGGAATTCGAGCGGAGGTTCGGTGACGAGGTAATTACGATAGCGATACTTGCGTCTAAAAGGCTGAGGTTCCTGAGGCAGCTAAAAAGGAGAAGAGCGGGCTTCGATAAGGAGGGGTATGAGGAGTTCCTAGCTGAAGACAGGGAGGAGATAAGGACCTTTCATCTGGGGGACGCCATAGCGGCGGCTGATCACTTCATAGTCAACGAGGGGAGCTTAGAGGACCTCAAGTGGAAGATCGTCGGGCTCCTGCTGGCTACCGGCTGACCGATCTCCACTTCAGGCCCAGCTCATCGGCCAGTTGATAGGCCTCCATCATCTCCTCAGTGGTCACCCTCCTATTTATCTCGTCGAATTTGCTGGCCCTGTACTCGGGCCTGTACTGGTCCATTATGTTCACCAAGATGTCGGGGATGTTCTCGGATATCCACCTCAGGATGGGCTTGGTGCAGCAGTCCAAGTGGTTTGGGAGGACGAGGTGCCTCAGCACAATCTCCCCAGGCGGGTACTCGTACGCCATTTTCAGGTTCCTAGTGACGACCCCCCTATAGTTGAGGACCCCGCTGTACCTCCTCGCGCACTCATCGCTCCAGTACTTGAAGTCCGGTAGCCACAGGTCCACGAGGCCGAGCAGCAGCTTCATGGCCTCCTTACTCATGTACATGTTGGAGTTCCACACTACGGGGAAGTCCTCCTTTACGAGATTGAGGGACGAGATTATCAGAGGGAGATCGGGTGTTGGCTCCCCTCCGACTAGGTTTATGTTCCTCGCACCCTGCCTCCTCAGCTCGTCCATTAACGATGCCAATTCCCTTTCATCCACTCTCCTACCCGACTCCGGGAATTGGGATATATCCCAGTTTTGGCAGAAAACACATCTGAAGTTGCATCCAGAGAAGAAGATCGTTCCGGATGGGGTTATGGGGGCCTCCTCCCCCATGTGGATGAAGGCGCTCGCGACCCTAGGATCTCGGACCCTGCACACCCCCACCTGCCCTTCGAGCCTGTTCACGCCGCACTTCCACTCGCACAGGCTGCAATTCCTGAGGAGGTCCCTAGCCAGCAGTGCTTTCAGTTCGAGCAGGGAGATCCTTCCATCCCTCTTCTCTCTGGCGCATTCCCCCTCGACCACACATTTGGATAGTATCCGGAGACCCTCGTCGTGAGCTGCCCAAGGGTCGTCGTTGACATCTAAGAAGATCCCCTGAGCCAGTCTGAAGAGGGGAGGTTCCTCCCTCCTCACCACCCTTATGTACCTCGGTATGGTGTCCCTTATCTCCTCATTATCGAAGGCCGAGAAAGCGTCAGGCCTCAGGAACCATGCCATGCTATCACCGAAGGAGGTGGAGGTGCGGGGAGTCGCCCGGCACGGTGTCCGGAGGGAGGCGTCCTCAGGACGCCCGAGATCGGGGCCAATTCAGGGCCCCTTCCACTTCGGTGGTAGGCAGTAGCCCGCACATCGGGCTAAGCCCGCCAAGGGCCGGGCGACCCCATTATATACTACGGGAAGGGGTATATAACCCTTCCACCACCTGTCAACGATTTTAACGATTGGTGGCCGGATCGGAGGGGCGTAACGGTAATCTCTTACCCCCGGAACCGTGGGGGAGATGGACCTCGACAGAACCCGATTCGGACCGGCTGGCTATCCGCTAGACTCTCCTAAGGAGGAGGCCTTCAGGTACCTGAGGAGCATAGGGTTGGACGGGATGGAGTACCAGGCCGTCAGATCTATTCCCAAGAACAGAGAGTTGCTCAAATGGATAAGAGAGCAGGCCAGCGAGAACGATGTAGTGCTCTCCCTTCACGCACCCTACGCCATTAACCTAGCATCTGAAGACCCGAAGAAGAGAGAGGCCAGTGTAGGGAGGATTCTATCGGCTGCTGAAGCCGCCCATAGGATGGGTGCCAGGCATGTCACGTTTCATCCTGGCTATTACGGTAAGTTCGGTAGGGAGGAGGCCCTGAAGATGGCAGTAAGCGCCCTTGAGCGCCTTACCGAAGTGATAAATGGCAGGGGCCTCCAAGTGGAGCTGGGCCCCGAGACGACAGGGAAACCCTCGCAGCTTGGATCATTGGATGACGTGCTCACCATGGCAGAGAGCGTCGAGGGTGTGGTGCCGACCGTGGATTTCGCACATATCCACGTCAGGGAGGGTGGGATAATAAGGGGGAAGGAGGATTACGGGAGGATCTTGGATGAGATAGAGGGGAGGCTGGGCACGCTAGATGGCCTCGTCATACACTTCACGGAAGTGGAGCCGACCAAGTCCGGCTACGGAGAGAGAATGCATCACGAATTGGGCTCCGGCTACGGTCCTGAGTTCGAGCCACTAGCCCAACTCATGGTGGAGAGGGATGTCCGATGGCTCGTGATCTCGGAGTCTCCACTGCTGGAGAGGGACGCCCTGAAGATGAAGCGGGTCTACGAACGCCTGAGGCGGGAACGATGAAATATTTATAATGATGGTTGCCTCCTCTACTCCGGTGCCCGGGTGGTGTAGCCCGGTTAGCATAGGGGCCTGTCGAGCCCCAGACCCGGGTTCAAATCCCGGCCCGGGCGCCATTCCACTATATTCGCAAAGGTGAGGGCAATTCCGGGGAGGAAGTACGCGATTACCATAAAGCAGAGTAAAGCCATCATAGACAGGGCGGTCAGGGAAATAAGGGGCATGGAAAAGGTCTTCAAGAAGAGGAAGATATCCCTGCAGGTGCTCGAGGTTCCTTGGAAGGGGAAAACGGCCAAGGTCTACTATTACGAGGGAGAGCCCGTGCTTGTCGAGCTCCCGACCGAGGAGGGTGATCTGGTACCATTCATCACCGCGGTCGAGAAGTTCGACCTCGATCTCCCCAAGGTAGTGGTGGATTTGGGGGCCGTCAAGCCGATAGCCAGCGGAGCTCACGTCATGGGACCAGGCATCAGGGAAATCGTGGGCGATTTCGGTGAGGGGGACTTGGTTGTAGTTGTTGACGAGAGGCTCGGGGCTACCATAGCCGTAGGTAGGGCTCTCAGACCACCGGATCAGATGAAGACCAAGGGGAGATCCGTGAAGAACCTCCACCACGCCGGTGACGCCATATGGAGGGCAGTCGCCGCTGAATCCAAGTGAGGGAGGCGAGTTCGTTGAGTGAGGATGACACCCTGAAGACCCTCTTCGAGCCCAGATCCATCGCCGTCATAGGCGTTTCCAAGACTCCCGGGAAGATGGGATACGAGATACTCACCAATCTGGTAAAGTACGGTTTCCCGGGACCTATATTCCCCGTGAATCCGAAGTACACGGAGATACACGATATCAGGTGTTACAAGACCGTGTTAGATGTGACGGAGGATATAGATCTCGCGATACTGGTGGCACCTGTCGAGAGGATCCCGAAGATCATGGGGGAGCTGGGCGCTAAGGGGGTCAAGGTAGCCGTGGTCATCTCCGGGAAGAGGGGTGACCCTTCCTCATACGAGATATATGAGTCTGCCCAGAGGCATGGAATAAGGATCTTGGGTCCCTCCTCCATGGGCATATTCCACGTCAAGAGCAGGCTCAACGCCACCTTAGGTCCCATGGAGGTGCTAGAGGGAGGGGTCGGTCTGGTCACAGAGTCGAGGACGCTGGGTATGGCGCTCATGGGTCTGGCAACCGTCCAAGGAGTCGGGCTGTCCGCCGTTATAGGGCTGGGCGACAAGCTGGATGTCGGTGAGAGGGAGGTCCTTAGCTACCTAGCTGAGGACAGGAGCACCAGATCCTTGGTGTTGCATATTGAGAGCGTCAGAGATAGCGGTTCTTTAGGGGATATAATCGCGGGAGTAGCTCGAAGAAAGCCTCTGGTTGTTCTCACAGCCTCAGATCGTGTAAAGGAAGAGTTAAAGAACCTTCGGGATGATCTGCCCGTAACGGATGATGTGATCATGGCTTTGGACATGGCTCTGGCGCTCTCAGGTAAGAGAATCAAAGGAAGGTCCTTCATCGCCGTAACTAACAGTGGAGGGGCGGGGAAGCTCCTTAAGGGAATCGCATCCGATTCCATTTTGGACTTACCGAAACCGAGCGACGAAATGATTGAGGAGATGAGGCAGTTCGTGCCTGAGGGGGGAAATTTCTCCTCTAATCCGGTGGACATAACGGGAAGGGCTGGAACCGATGTTTACAGGGGTGTTTTGGATGTCCTGATGTCTAGGAGAGATGTGGATGGGGTCATAGCCCTCCACTGCGAGACGGCCCTCTCGGACCCCATGAGGTTCGCTGATATGATATCTGATCTATGGGACTTGTACGACAAGCCGATAATACCTGTGATAATGGGGGGTAAAAGAGCTTCGGAGGCAGTCCTCACGCTGAGGAGGAAGGGAATACCCGCTTATCCCACCCCGTGCCGCGCACTGAGATCCGCTGACTCGCTGGTAAGATGGTCACTATTTTCAACCTCATAAGCGGGATATTCATGGAATATCATTTCGAATATGCAGGAAAATAGTCATTAAATTTATTTTATTTCGCCGCCATAAGCACTTTGGGTCGAGAGTCCAACACTATTCGCACAATTATAAGTTACCTCAGCGCCTACTGCATGGGGTTGCTTTTATGGGAGATCTGCTCGCCCCAGCCAACACCCTAGAGGTGTTACTCGGAAACGAGGCTGTCGCAAGAGGGGCCTTGGAGGCCGGGCTGAACGTCGCCGCGGCCTATCCCGGCACGCCGAGCACGGAGATAGGTGAGGCACTGGCCAAGGTGGCCAAGAAGGTCGGGATATACTTCGAATGGTCTGCCAACGAGAAGGTGGCGACGGAAGTCGCGATGGGGGCGGCTTGGTCCGGCCTTAGGGCCCTCACCATGATGAAGCACGTCGGTTTCAACGTGGCCTCCGATGCCATCTTCACCTTGGCGTATGCGGGAGTGACGGGCGCGATGGTCATAGTGTCAGCGGACGACCCCCACGCCCACAGCAGTCAAAACGAGCAGGATAACAGGCATTATGGAGAATCAGTCGGCCTACCGATGCTGGAACCAACCAACCCGCAGGAAGCCAAGGACTTCACCAAGGAAGCGTTCGAGCTATCGAGCAGGTATAAGATACCCGTGATGGTGAGGACGACTACTAGGATCAGTCACCAGAGAGGGCCCGTTCGCTTGGGAGAGATAACCGCTGGCTTCTCCAAGGGCAAGTTCGTTCCTCCCGAGCCCGACAGGTACCTCCAAGTGGGCGCCATAGCCAGGAAGCATCACGCGGAGTTGCTGGAGAAGCTCAAGGAGATATCCATGGACGTCTCCCCCTCCTACGCCAAGGTGGAGGGGTCATCCGACGCGGAGTTCGGGGTTGTGACCTCTGGAGTCGCCTACGCCCACACAAAGGAGGCATTGAAACTCGTCAATGTGGACGCCAAGATCCTGAAGCTTGGCATGACATTCCCCCTGCCCGAGGAGGTCATAGGAGAATTCCTCTCCTCCGTCAATACCGTGTTGGTGGTGGAGGAGCTCGATCCCTATCTGGAGATGAGGGTGAAGGCTATCGCCAAGGATCACGCGCCTGAGGTGGAGGTCTTGGGCAAGCTGACCGGGCACATGCCCAGGGTGGGAGAGTACACCATGAGAACCGTGCTGGAGGGACTATCGAAGGCGCTGGGGGTTGTTCCTCCCGTCAATTTCGCTGAGATAGACAGGAGAAGCTCTGAAATACTGAAGAAGGTACCCCCGAGACCACCAGTTCTGTGTCCAGCGTGTCCCCACAGGTCCACGGGATACGCGCTAAGGAGGGCCGCCGGCAGGGCCGCTTTCATGGGAGATATCGGGTGCTACGCCCTGCTGTTCCAGAAGCCATTCAGGGTAGAGCATGTAACCCACGCTATGGGATCCTCGATTGGCTTGGCCAACGGCATAGACATCGCGACGGATCAGGACGTCGTCGCGCTGATAGGGGACTCCACGTTCTTCCACGCCGGTATACCGGCGCTGATAAATGCGGTCCACAATAAGAGGAAGATGACCGTGATGATAATGGACAATAGGATAACGGCCATGACAGGTCACCAGCCGCATCCCGGAACAGAGGTCAATGCTGTGGGTGATGAGGCCCCTGCCATAGACATAGAGAAGGTCGTTAGATCCATAGGCGTCGATTACGTCAGGGTAGTGGATCCCTACGATCATGCCGCCACTGAGAGGGCAATAAGGGAGGCTTTGAAGCACGATGGCGTTTCCGTAGTGATAACCAAGAGGGAATGCGCTCTGCTAACGGTGGCCAGGCTCAGGAGACAGGGACAGAAGATAGTGCCCTACAGGGTGAACCCGGACAAGTGCACTTACTGCAGGGTCTGCATAAACACCTTCGCCTGCCCGGCCTTCGTCGACACCGGCTCCATGGTGGAGATAGATCCGACGGTGTGCTTCGGCTGCGGGGCATGCGTCCCCGTCTGCCCGTACGGAGCTTTCGAGCCTCAGGAGGGATCACTCAACTGGAGAGAGCAGAAGATAGGGGTGTGAGAGCATGAGCGTGCGCGAGTTCAATGTGATTGTTGCTGGGGTCGGTGGTCAGGGAATCCTGTTCACCACCAACGTGATAGCCAGGGCCGCGCTCAAGCTCGGCCTCAACTTCGCCCAGAGCGAGGTACACGGCCTCTCTCAGAGGTACGGGTCCATAAGAACTGAGTTGAGGATTGGAAGCGATGTATCGAGTCCCCTCATACTGGAGGGAACGCTCGACCTGCTGATAGCCTTGGAGCCGCTCGAGGGGTTAAGGCAGGCGCCATACATCTCGGAGAGAACCACGGTGGTCATGAACAATCACGTGATACCTCCCATAGGGGCTTACCTGGAGAGGTTCCCCATACCCAGCTTTGACGAGATACTGGAACTCATGAGGAGTCTCAATCCCAAGCAGATAATGGTGCTGAACGCATACGACATAGCGAAGGAGGCTGGCGACTACCTGGTCGCGAATACCGTGATGCTCGGAGCCGCCCAAGCTACTGGAGTGCTGCCCTTCCCTGAGGGAGTCCTCAGGGAAGCCTTGGAGGAGGTATCCCCCTCCAGATATAGGGATTTAAATTTGAGGGCCTTCGACCTCGGGAGGGAATCCGTATCCCCCCCGAGGTGATTTTTTGCCCGCTAGGAGGATAGCTGTAGTAGATAGGGACAGGTGTAACCCGCGCAAGTGCGGCTTGGAGTGCATAAAGTACTGCCCAGAGGTCAGGATGGGCGTCGAGGAGACCATCAGGCTGGAGGATGGCCTCCTGGTCATAGATGAGGAGCTTTGCACGGGATGCGGGATATGCGTCAAGAAGTGCCCGTTCTCCGCCATTTCCATTGTGAACCTGCCTGCACCGGTGGAGGGCGAGGAGGTACACAGATACGGGGTGAATGGGTTCACCCTCTTCAGGCTGCCGATAGTGAGGCCCGGTAAGATCGTGGGTCTGGTGGGTCCCAACGGGGTGGGCAAGACCACCTCTATATCAATCCTGTCGGGCAGGATAAAGCCGAACCTAGGCAGGGTGGATGATGAGCCTGATTGGGATGAAGTGATAAGGCATTTCAGGGGATCTGAGCTCCAAGAATACCTGAAGAGGCTCGCCGACGGTCAGGTAAGGGTCGTGAACAAACCGGAGAGGATAGATAAGATACCCCGAGTCGTGAAGGGACGGGTCATCGACATCCTCGAGAAAGTGGACGAGAGAGGTGTTCTGGACGAGGCGATGGAACTTCTGGGGCTTGGAAAGCTCAAGGATAGGAGGATAGAGGAGCTGAGCGGTGGTGAGCTCCAGAGACTGGCTCTGGCGGCGGCCTACGTGAGGGATGCCGATGTCTACGTGTTGGACGAGCCAACTAACTATCTGGACGTTTACCAGAGGATGAGGGCCGCCAGGCTGATAAGGAGGCTCCAAGAGGACGGTAAATCCGTCATGCTGGTGGAGCACGACCTCGCTGTGTTGGATTACCTCAGCGATTACGTCCACATACTCTACGGGGAGCCCGGGGTCTACGGGGTGGTTAGTCACCCCCACTCCACCAGGGAGGGGATAAACATATTCTTGGATGGGTATCTGCCTGACGATAACGTCAGGTTCAGGGAAGAGCCCATCTCCTTCCTGCCTAGGGTGGGTAGTCACGAGATCTCGGAGAACCCCGTTGTAGTGTACACCAGCTTGGAGAAGAGGCTGAACGGGTTTAGCCTCCACGTTGAGGAGGGGGAGGTCTACGCCGGGGAGGTGGTCGTGGCCGTCGGTCCCAATGGGATAGGGAAGACGACCTTCGTGAGGATGCTGGCGGGAGAGCTTAGTCCGGATCGGGGTACCGTGATGACCGAGGGTATAAAGGTCTCGTACAAGCCGCAGCACGTGAAGCCCACGTATGAGGGCACCGTGGAGTCCCTCCTGCGCAAGGTGGCCGGGTCCAGCTACTCGAGCCCCTACTTCAGGGCGGAGGTGATTAAGAGGCTGGGGATTGAGAGACTGTTGGACAGGTACTTGGATGAACTCAGCGGTGGGGAGCTTCAGAAGGTAGCCATCGCAGCTTGCTTGGGTAGGGAGGCCGACATCTACCTGATAGACGAGCCTAGCGCGTTCCTAGACGTAGAGGCGAGATTCGCGGCCGCGAAGGCAATAAGGAGGAGGATTCAGGGGGAGAACAAGGCAGTAATCGTTGTGGAGCACGACTTACTCACCATAGAGGCGGTGGCTGATAGGATAATGGTCTTCTCAGGACAACCGGGGGTTGAAGGGTACGCCAGCAGGCCCATGGATCCTAGAGAGGGGCTCAACGAGTTCCTGAAGGATGTGGACGTCACCTTCAGGCGCGACCCCGACACCGGCAGACCTAGGGTCAACAAGCCCGGTTCCAAGATGGACCAGCTGGCTAGGGCCACGGGGAGGTATTACCCATGAACCTAGTCGGGTTCCTCCTCGGCAGGAGGGAAGCGTTACGGGACCTGGGGTTGAATGCCAGCTTGCTGCCAGCAGCAACCTCCTTCCTCTTCTTCTTGGTCGTGGATGCTCTGGCGCTTTCGGCGCTTGGGGTGAGGATAGCCTGCTCGTCCTCTACCATGACGGAGAGGGTGGCGATGTTCATCCATGTGAAACACCTCCTGCTCCTTTACATGTGGGTCATAACGGCAGTGAGCTGGGGGATATCCTCGGTCGTCTCGGGGATCTCCGTGGCCAGGAGGGCTAAGATGAGGCTGAGGAAGTACCACTACCTGATGGCCCTCTGCTCCCTCCCACTCACGATCGTAGGAATTCTGAATACCTTGGTGCTGATGATCTCGCCCGGTAGAGTCATCCCGTGCGAGGGTTCCACTTGGAGGGGTCTTCTAGTGACGGTGTTCTCGGAGATATTCTCGTACTTACTGTCCTTCCCGCCGGTGATCTCCCTGATATTGGCCCTGGCCTCTCTAAGCTGGTTCACCTACCTCTCCTATAGGGTGCACGCGGTGACGATCGGATTGAGTAGGGAGGACGCCCTGAAGTATTCGCTCAGATTCACGTTGACGTTCGTGGGCTCCATAATTATGATAAGCGTCCTGATCTCGGTGCTTATCGTATTACTCCAGTTGCTCTAGCCAGCTTCTCCGCCGCGGTTGGAGTGAGCCCGGTCACCCCGAGTATGGTGTACCTGCTCCTTATCTTGTGGGCCACTGTCAGGGCCTTTACCACCAGATCGGGTCTTAAACCGGCTTCCTCCGCCGTTGTTGGCACGCCCGCCTCCCTGAGCTTCTCCCTTATCCACTTCCAGTCCTGACCTTGGAGGTAGGCCATCATTATCGTCCCTAGGGCCACTTGTATCCCGTGAGGGGCGGGTTTCACCCCCTCCTCGGCGGCTATCGCATCCAAGGCGTGGCTGAACATGTGCTCGCTACCGCTGGCAGGCCTTGAGCTCCCGGCAATGCTTATGGCGACACCGCTGCCTATCAACGCCTTCACCAAGATCCTAGTGGACTCCTCCAATCCCGACTTTATCTCCGAGGCGTGATCCGTCGCTATCTTGGCGCTGAGTAGAGACATCGAGGCAGCGTACTCGCTGTAAGGTTCGTCCTTCAGCTTGTGGGCCAGCTCCCAATCCCTAACAGCCGTGAACTTGGCCACCAAGTCGCCAAACCCGGACTTGAATGTCTCGGGAGGGGCCCTGTTTATCACCCTGGTGTCGGCGACCACCGCCGTGGGTGCCTCCATCCCCCCGATCCCGCCGAATCTCGACTCGGCCTGCCTTGACAGGGAGAAATTCACCGCAGGTGAGGCGATACCGTCGTGACTCGCCGAGGTGGGGACCACTGCGTACCTGACCCCGAGCTTTGCTGCGGCCAGTTTAGTGACATCCAAGGGCTTGCCACCCCCCACCCCTATCAAGAAGTCGGCGTTTCTCTCCTCTCCCTCCTTGATGACTTTAAGGACGTCGTCTATCCCTCCCTGACGGGCTATGACGTGGTAAACCTTCATGTCGCCCTCCAGCATGTCGATCAAGTCCCTAGCCACATCGGCCGTCACGCTGGAGCCGCTCACCACCACGGCCGTACCGGTGAGACCCAAGCTGTGCAGTATCTCAGCTGTCCTTCTCAGAGCGTTCGGCCCGAATATGATGTATCTAGGGCTCTCTATCTTTTCCAGTCCCTTGCCCGAGATCAGCTCGCCACGCACCTAGGTAATCGGCTGGAGGAAAATAAAAGTTCGCGGGAACGATAACCCTTAATTAAGGGAGGTTTCCCTACCATGGGACCGAAGAATGGAGACCAAGACCAAGGTAGTGCTGCTGCTCAACCTCGTCTTCGTCGCTCTACTCCTATCCTGGCCCGTAGTAACGGCACCCAAGTTTAAGATCTCCATCAACGAGGAGACGGTTTCCCTAGGGGGAGAGCTTCAGTTCACGGTGTCCTTTCCCAGCCCCCCGTCGTCCGTCAGGGTGGATGTCGTGGACTTGGAGAGGAACATGACCGTGGAGTCCAAGAGCCTGCAACCCGCCAAAGTGGTGAGCGCCGCGATCCCGATCGATGAAGGGAGGTATAGGATAGGCCACTACTCACTGAGAGTGGTGGCGAATCTCGGCGGTACTGTCGAGGAGGAGGCATACTTCAACGTGTTCGGAGGTGCTCCTCTGAACATGACCCTGAAAACCGAGGAGAACCTGTCCGCCTTCATCAATGTCACAGCTGAGAAGCAGTACGCCACCGTCTCCAGCAAAGTATACGCAACGGTGACTATGGAGGGAAAGCCAGTCGAGGGAGCTAAGCTCATAGCCCTCACTAGTGGTCCGAACGCAACCGTGACTCCCGTGACCTACACCGATTCCGAGGGTAGAGCCGTCCTGGACTGGAGCGCCAACGTGACCGAGAACACCACCTACGTTGTTGTGGTGCAGGCGATGAAGCCCGGTCACCCGATAGCCTCTGGGGAGGTCAAGATAAGGGTGAGGGTGGAGAAGGGGAGCTGATCACTCCCTGGCTGAGAGGACCTCCCCTTTCCTCCGAATCTCCTCCAGCCTTTCCTGCAGCTCCTCCTTGTTCACCTTATTGAACAGGGGTTCCACTTCCCTCAGCCGCACCCCCGTTACGAGGTCGAACGCCTCCGAGAAGGGTGCGGGTTCGCCATCGAGGCCCATCATCCTCCAGAGCTTCTCAGCAGAGAAGGGCATGAAGACATGCATGTAGCAGGCTATCGCCCTCAGAAGATTGAAGGAGGCGACCACCGTAGAATCAGCGCGCGGTTTGTTCTCCTTGATATCCCTCCAAGGCTCCCTGCTGTTGAAGAACCTGTTTCCGAGTCTCGCCATCTCTAGGAATTCCTTGAGGGCGTCTCTCAGCTTGACCCTCTCTAAGTTGTCCTCGATCCTCCCGGCTATCTCTCTCGCTTCCTTCAGCATCTCCTCAGACTCTTCATCGAGTTGAGCCTCCGGAACGATCCCATCGTACCTAGACTTGATGAAGGAGAGCACCCTGTGAATCAGGTTGCCCAAGGTGTCGTTCAGCTCGTCATTTATCTTGGCCACCATGTCGTCCCAAGCGAAGTTGGCGTCCTTCGTCTCCGGCCTTATGTATATCATGTAGAAACGCCAGTAGTCGGCGGGAAGCAAGGCCAGGGCCTCGTCCAGCCATATACCCCTCCTCTCCCTCTTCGAGAATTTCTCCCCCTCGAAGAGGAGGAACTCTGTGGAGGCCACGTTGTAGGGCAGGACGTATCCCTCCTCACTGGCCATGAGCAGCGCCGGGAATATCAGGGTGTGGAAGGGTATGTTATCCTTCCCTATGAAGTAGATCGACCTCGTGTCCTCCCCCTTCCAGAACTCCTCGAACTTCTCGGGACTGCCTAACCTCTCGAAGTGCTCCTTCACCGCTGAGACGTATCCTAGCACGGCTTCCATCCACACGTAAATGGTCTTCCCCTCCGCTCCCGGGAAGGGAGCTGGGATGCCCCACTTGTTGTCCCTAGTTATCGATCTGGGTTTCAGCCCGTCCTCTATCATCGAGAGGGACATTGCCCTCGCGTTATCCGGAAGCTGCTCGTTCGACTCTATGTAATCCCTGAGCCTGTCGGAGAACTTGGGCAGGTCGAAGAACCAGTGCTTCGTCCTCTTGAGCTCGGGTTCCGCGCCGCATATTGCGCATCTCGGGTTGATCAGATCCGTCGGGTTTAGGAGCCTCCCGCATCTATCGCACTGGTCTCCATGGGCCTTCTCGTACCCGCAGTAGGGGCACGTCCCGATCACGAACCTGTCGGGCAAGAACATCTTATCGTTCGGACAGTAAAGCTGCTCCGTCTCCTTCTCGAAGATGTGCCCGTTTTCGTACACCTTCATGTAGAATTCCTGAACGAATTTGACGTGGGTTGGACTTTCGGTCCTCGTGTAGTTATCGTAGCTTATTCCGAACCTCTCAAAGAGGTCCGAGACGTAGGAGTGCATCTTATCCGTGAGCTCCCGTGGGCTTATCCCCTTCCTTATCGCCTCTATCTCTATGGGGGTTCCGTGCTCGTCAGAGCCGGATACGAAGACCACCGAGTCCCCCTTCTTCCTCCTGTACCTTGCGTACACGTCGGAAGAGAGGACTTGAATGAGGGTGCCCAAGTGGGGCACAGCGTTTATGTAGGGCCAGGCCGAGGCCACTATCCACCTCATCTTCGCTCCCGCAAATGGCGCTATCAAGAATTTTAAGCCTGTGCTCGGTTCAGCATGGATCACCATGGTTGAGGATGTGAACTCCTGCATCTATGAGGCGAACGAGGATTTCCTCTCGTACGTGGAGGACCTCCTGAATGAGGAGGATCCAAAGGAGAGGGTGAGAAAGCTAAGCAGGGCCGAGGGTTACCTCAGGTACCTGTTCTTCGAGCTCGTAGGTCACTTGAAGGATTGGAAGGGTGGGGATCTCAGGACCCTAGTGTGCGGCCTGTCTTACCTCATACCGCTGGGTGTCAAGCTATGCTACGACACGGAAGATGGGGTCCAAGAGACCGCCTGTGGAATAGTTAGGGATCTGATTGACCTCACCTTCTCCCTCATGAGGAGATGGAGGGGAAGTGAGGAAGTTAAGGAGATCGGAGCGGAGCTGTGGACCAAGTTAGATGTGGAAAATGGCCTAGCAGATAGAGGAGAGGCGGAAAACTTAGCTTTCAGGCTTTCCTCCGCCATCTCTAGGCTCCTTGTCTGAGCAGAACAGCCTCACTATCTTGTCGATTATCGAGGAGCTGGAGCTGTCCCCGAACCTCGGGAGCCTCACCACCTCGACCTCCATGCCCCTCTTCCTCAGCTCATCCCTCAGCCATCTCTCCTCAGCCCACTGATCATATCCTAGAGCTATTACATCCGGCCTTATCTTCACGATGGAGTCTAGAGGATCCTTCTCACCTAGAACGACGCGGTCGACCGGTTTCAGGTTCTTCACGATGTATGCTCTGGATGACTCCCTTATCACCGGGAACCTTCCCTTGAACCTCTTTACGTTCTCATCCCTCGCGATGACTACCACCAACTCTCCATCATCACCGGCGAGTTTCTTGGCTTCCCACAGCATCTTGATGTGACCCTCGTGGATCAGGTCGAACGTGCCAGCCACCAAGACCCTGCGCCCCATCACTCTCCAAGCACCCTCCCTGTTAATGTTTTAAAGTCGATACGCGCGATAGGCCCGAGAAGGGGAGAGCCGGTGAAATGTTCGAGCTGGTCTCGAAGGGTGGAAGGCTCAAGGTAGCTAGCCATGGAGAGGACCTAGATGGCTTGTTCTCAGCCTCCCTCGTAGCGCTCATGCACCCGGAGGACCTCGACATTCGCTTCACCGCCCCCTATGAGATAAGGGAGTCGCCGGAGAGCTTCGACATCGTCTTGGATCTGCCCCCTCCGAAGGGCGGCACCAGAGTGCTCGTGGACCACCACGAGTCCAATCTCGCCCTTCTGAGCAGGGTCAGGACGGCTTTCCTCAAGCCGGAGTATCCATCCACAGCGAGGCTGTTGTACGACATACTGAGGGAATGGGAGCCTCAGGTGGAGGATTTCTCCCGAACTGTGGATCTGGTGGACCAGACGGACACGGGTAATCTAGACCTATCCTCCGCCCTCTTCACGGCCGCCATCAGGAAGATCTTCAAGAGGAAGAGGGTGGATCTCATCAAGGTCGCTAGGGACCTCCTGCAGTACCCTCCCACGATGAGCGACGACCTGATTAACCTACCCACAGTGAAGAGGGAGGTGTATCTCATAGAGAGGGAGTACGGTGACAGGTTGAGGGAACTGCTATACTTGGAGGGAGGGGATGCCCTCCTAGTGAGGATAGAGAGCCTCCCATCCTATCTGGTGCCCGTCATACAGCTAGCGGCCAAGAAGTATAGGTTCTTCGGGACAATCACCGCGGGATCGGACGGGGCCCTGAGGCTCTCCCTCAGAAGCCGTGATGACTCCCCCCTCTCTGCCTTGGAAGTGGCCGAGAGGCTGGGAGGGGGTGGCCACAGGAACGCCGCCGGCGCGCTGATAATGCCCTCGAGGGTGGAGGACCTGCTCGCCATATTGGGGTCCAAGATGGAGCTCGAGTTAATAACGGTTTGATGCCCATTAGATGGGGCGATGATGTCGGAGGTGATCCATGAGGGGTGATTATACGCTTTAGGACTGAGCCCCCATCTTTATACGTTGCACCGACCCTGAGACATATGTCCCGGCCCGTGGTCAAGGACATCGACTCTATCCCGTTTAAACCAGTCCCTCAGGCTGAGAGGACCTACATCAAGTGGGTGTTCTCGCCCAAGGATGGGGTACCCAACTTCTCCATGAGGATATTCAGGGTGGAGGCTGGGGGGCACATACCTGAGCATAGCCACCCGTGGGAGCACGAGATCCTCGTGCTGAAGGGGAAGGGGAGGATAAGGATCGGAGATCAGGAGTTTGAGGTAAAGGAGGGGAGCGCAATATACGTCCCTCCCAATCTCCCTCACGAGTATTTCGCGGATGAGGAGATCGTGTTTCTCTGCATGATACCCAATGACGGTGTACCTCCCGAACTCAGGTGAAGGAGGGAGATGCTGTGGGGATACGCAGCTTCATCGCCATAGATGTCGAGGATCCGGAGCTAGTGTCCAAGATAGTCAGGATTCAGGAGGAGATCCTCTCCTCGAGTGCCAGGTTGAAGCCCGTGGAGAGGCAGAACCTGCACTTCACCCTGAAGTTCTTGGGAGATGTGGAGGAGGCGAGGATAGAGCTGGTGATCTCCACCATGAAGGAGGTGCTCGCCTCCTTCGAGCCCTTCTCCATGCACCTCAGGGGAGTTGGAGCCTTCCCCAGGGTGAGCAGGCCCAATGTAGTTTGGAT
>WAOH01000127.1 GCA_015521385.1 Thermoproteota archaeon | reverse complement strand
CTCACCGCCTGCGCGAAGTCCTCGAACCTCCCCCCGGAGCAGCTCCCTATGAACACCTCATCGACCTCAATGCCCTCCACCTCCACCACGGGTCTCACCTCATCCACGTTCCCGGGCAGCGCAACGTTGGGCTCGATCTCGTCGGCATTGAAGATCTCCTCGTCGCTGTAATCGGCATTCGGATCGGGCTGGAGGGGCTCGGCACCGACCCCCCTCTCCTCAAGCCACCTCAGGGTCACGTCGTCCACGGGCACCAGTCCGACCTTGGCCCCCATCTCCACACTCATGTTGGACAGTACCGCCCTTGAGTCCATGCTCATCTCCCTGACAGCCGATCCGAGGAATTCTACCGCCTTGTAGTTCGCACCATCGCTCCCCAGTCTACCTATTATCTCGAGGATGACGTCCTTGGCCATCACCCCCTTCCCTAACCTTCCATCAACGACCACCGCCACCACCTCAGGCACCTTCAACCAGATCTTCCCTCTAGCCATGGCTATGGCTGCGTCGGTGCTTCCCACACCCGTGGCAAAGGCCCCGTAAGCCCCTAGGGTGACGGTGTGGCTGTCAGCTCCCAGAACCACCATCCCGGGCCTGATCAACCCGGCCTCGGGTATGACCTGATGGCTTATGCCGTTCCCCACGTCGAAGACCCTGATGCCGTGCCTCGAGGCGAAGGCCCTCATCTGGATGTGCAGCGCGGCGGCCTCGGCGTGAGGGGCGGGGGCGGCGTGATCCACCGTGAACACTACATTCCCCGACACCGTATTCAAGCCCAAGCTCTCCAGCACATCTATGGCGAGAGGGGCCGTGCCGTCGTGGGCGTACACGAGATCGACATCCACCACGATGTGCTCGCTGGGCTCGATGCTCCTCCCCAGCTTCGAGGAAAGTATCTTCCCGGTCATCGTCCCCTCCAAACTCTCATCCCCTCCACCAGCTCCGGGACGTGCTTCCTCAGGATGCCCAGCACCCCCTCATCACTCAGCGGCTCTGTCCTCCCACCATCGAACAGGCTCAGCACCTCCCTGTAGGCTTCGTCCAGGCGGGGATCTGCCTTCAGGGCCATCCAGTCCCTGACCCCAGCCTTCTTCACCAGCCAGTATATCAGGCCGGCCCTACCGGAGTAGGGCGTTATCTCCACGGTGTAGGGGATGCCGAGCACCTCTTCGGGATCGAAGGGTAGGTAAATGGCCGGGTTCTTCAGCAGGCCATCGATGTGGATGCCCGCCTTGGTCCTGAAGGAGTTTTCCCCTAGTATGGGGTAGAAGACGGGCACTTGAAAGCCCATTTTAAGGAAGAGATCCCTAGCCTCCCTGAGGGCCCTCAGGTTAAGGGGTGATCCCTTCACCAGCTGGGCGTGGAAGAGCGCCATGGCCTCCAAGGGACAGTTGCCCGCCCTCTCCCCTATGCCTAGGAGAGTGCAGTTGGACAGCGACGCTCCGTAGACCCACGCCGCTAGATGGTTGGCGACGACTAGGTGGAAGTCGTTGTGCCCGTGGAACTCCAGCTGAGTGTGCTTCAGCCCGAGATCGTCCAACAGGAGCCTGATCAGTCTGGGAATGCTCCTGGGGAGTGGAGCCTCGACGAAGGGAAGGCCCATCCCCAAGGTGTCGGAGAGCTTGAACCCGATCTCTATCCCGTACTTCTCTGATAACCTGAGGACTTCATCCAGAAACGGGAGGAGGAATCCATAGACATCGCACCTGGTTATGTCCTCCATCGCGACCTTCAGCCTGAGGCCCATCTTCAGCCCCTCCTCCACCGCCCTGAGGTACTTGGCCTTCGCCGTCTCCCTGTCCATCCCCAGCTTGTGGACTATGTGATAGTCTGACACGGACGTGAGCACTATCGTCTCGTCGAGCCCGGCTTCCTTGACCAGCCTAAGGTCCTCCAGTTTAGCCCTGACCCATCCGATGGGCTTGGGGTGGGCGGAGTAATCCTTTATCCTTCTTATGACCTCCCTGTCCTTCCTCGTGTAGGGGAACAGCTCTATGTCCCTGACCACCCCGCTCCCATTGTCGAGATTCATAAGCACCTCGTAGATGGCCATTGATTCCTCGATCGTGAAGGGCCTGCTTCCCTGCTGCCCGTCCCTCAGGGTGGTGTCCGTGAGTATGAGCTCATGACTAGGAGGTCTCCTGAAAAACCTAGGAACACCAAGCTCAGGGAAGAACCAGCTCGGATCGGTCGCCCCCATCTTTTTCACCGAATTCGGACCAAGTGGTCCTGTGAAATATTTATACGTTCCTTTTATCGTCGCATATTATCCGAAAATCGAATATAATGGCCGTGTAACTTGTACAGTCGTAAAACGAAGGACCATACGACTCTCGACTGACGAGCGCGGGCAGATAAAAAGGTAACGGATCAGGCCGTCTCCACCGAAGCTGGGACCGGGGATGGCCTCCTCCTGAGGAGGTAGATAGCGGAGATGATCGCCGCTATTCCAACGATTCCCAGTCCGAGGATGGTGGGATCGAGCTGAGGTGCCTCCACCGTGACGGTCCTCACCTCGCTCAGCGTCTTGGTCACGGTCACCGTCTCAGGTTGGACCGTCTGGGTCTGCTGGGTTTGCTGAGTTACCGTGCTCGTCTGAGTGGCCTGACCGGTCGCTCCCCTAACCTCTAAGGTCACGTCGGTGGTGTTCACGCAGCACCCATCCTCTCCCCTCACAATGAGGGTCGCCTTGTACTCCCCCGGCGAGGCATTCTCGAGGGTCAGGTTTATCGATCCGATCTCCCCGACCTTCAATTTGGCAGGTAGCGAGTAGGACACGCCGGAGGGAATACCCACCAGTGTCAGGACGGCCTCGGTCACGTCTGTGGATTCGAGGAACACGACCAACTCAGCCTCAGGGCTATCTGGGGTCAGGGTCACGCGATTGGGCTTCACATTAACGATAAGTTCCCTCGCGGTCCTCTCGACGAGCACCATGATCTGTCGGCCCTTGAGAAGCTCCTCTCCTTTATACAGCTCAACGCTCATCCCGTAGGTTCCCGGACCCGCCACCTTAGGTACGGTCACCCAGAGATCTAGGTGGCTCGTCTTCTTCAGCTCAGTAGGGTAGTGGCCGATGTACCAGCCTGGAGGTGGCGTCACCCTGAGGGTGAGGGGCTCCGACGCCTCTCCACCCGTTATCCCCACGGTGACCCTGATGTGGAAGGTATCGCCCGGCTTCACCTTCACAGTCACCGGGTACACTATCAGGTTGACCTCCTCCTTACCAGCCCCCTCCTCAACGGTGAGCGTGGCGTAGGCCCTGTCGCAGTAGCCATCGTAGCAGCCCTCAACGACTATGCTGTAGCTCCCGGGGTCCATTGCGGACGTGTCTATCGTCAGGGTCGAGGTGTAGGTGTAGCAAGGTAAGGCCGGGCAGCCGCAGGACGCCGAGCCGGGGCACATGGGATTGGGGTCGAAGGAGTGACTCGCGCAGGCCGGGCATATGAGCGAGAGGTACACCGGATGATTGAACCCGTATAAGGGAGCCGCTTGCACCGTGAATTCTGCCTTCTCTCCCTTCTTTACAGTTAAGGAGCTGGGAGATATGGATAGGTCGAATTCGGGCTCGTGGGGCGGAAGGACCTCCAAGGTGATGTCGACGTACACGTTTTGGTCCGTCACGGGGTCCCTCCCTCTGACGGTTATAGTGTAGACGCCGGGAGGCGTGTAAACAGAGGTCCTGATCACCATGTCCGAGTCAATATCTCCGGTGGGGTTCAGGGGGTTATCGGAGAATGTGACCGAGGCGGCAGGAGGCTCGAAGAGTGCCCTGAGGTAGACATCGTTCGAGTAGCCAGGCGTGATGGTGATCAGGGTCACGGTGAAGTGGGCCGACTCGCCTGCCCTTACTCTCCTGTAGGTGGGACTCACATCTAGGTCGAAGTCGGCGGCCCTCACTTCAACCAATGAGGTGGATATGGTCACCGTGAGTACCAGTACCAGCAGGAAGAGTGAAATCTTGTTACCCATCTTCACGTAGCTCCTAATGATACTGGAATAAAAATGTAGCCAGGCAGAGGACCGATCCGAATAATGGCTGCGTCAAGTAGCATACTATACGCTCAAGTATGCCCTGTACTCTGCCTCGCTGGGCCAGGATCCGATCTCAGAGGCCTCCCTCCTCTTCATCTCGATGTACAACTCCAGCACGGAGGGATCGAATACGCCTCCTAGGTAGGAGTTATCCGACTCGAGCTCATCTAGGGCCTCGTGAAGGGTTCTTGGAAGCCTTTTAGCTCTTAGATTGTTCGCGTAGGCGTTGACATCGACGGGATCTCCCGGCTCAATCTTTCTCTTTACACCATCCAGTCCGGCCGCGAATGCCGCCGCGAATGCGAGGTACGGATTGCAGCTCGGGTCAGGGACGCGGAACTCTATCCTCTTGGAGTTCCTCCCGCCCTTCCTGTAGACGGGAACCCTGATGGCGGCGCTCCTGTTAGCTCTACCCCAGATCGCATAGATCGGGGCTTCAAATCCCGGGACCAACCTCTTGTAGCTGTTCACGGTGGGCGCCACTATCGCGGCAAGGGAGCCGATGTGGTCGAGGATGCCCCCGATGAAGTACCTGCCCGTCTGACTGAGTTCCGCGTACTCGTCGTCGGGATCGTAGAACAGGTTGGTATCGCCCTGCCAGAGGCTCATGTGGAAGTGCATCCCGCTTCCATTGTCTCCAGGAACTGGCTTAGGCATGAACGTTGCAATGAGGCCGAAGTCCCTAGCCACCTCCTTTATCCCCCTCTTCACCCTCATTACCTTATCTGCCGCCCTGAGAGGGGTATCGGCCCTCACGGAGACCTCGGACTGCCCAACTCCCACCTCATGATGGGTGACCTCCGGTTGCAGGCCCAACCCCATAAGCTCCTCCATCACCTCAAGCTTGAACTCGTAGAGGGGGTCAGATGGCGAGCTTAGGTGGTAGTTCAGCTTGGGTGCGTTCCCCCACGTGGAGACCGGCTTGAGGTCCTCGGTGAGGGTCATGAACTCCATCTCAGGACCGACCATTCCCTTATATCCTTGGTCGCCGAGGAACCTCTCAGCCCTCTCGGCCACATACCTGGGATCCTTTGGGGACCTACCACCCCCGAAGGGCTCCCATATCTCGCTCAGGACCCTCAAGACATCGTCCTTGATGACTGCCGTGTGAGGATCGGGGACAAGCACTGCATCGCTCCACTCTATCGTCGATAGGCCGACGCTGCTGGCGTCAAACGAACCGCCCTTCTTAGATTTGAAGGTATCTATGGAGAGGATCTCGCTCCTCAAGGTGCCGGAGAGGTCCACGTATTCGAGTTCGATGAATTTGACCCCTTGGGATGAAGCCCTTTCCAGTACCTCTTCAAGGGTAGGCATAAGTATTGGTAACCCCCGGTTATAAATCCCTTACTAGCGAAAGGGTTGAAACGACTGAAAGAGGGAGTATTGAGGCCTATCCGAACGAGACACTCCTTAACACGCTTCTAATATCGGAAATACTTCCTCCATATCCTCTGAATTACATGAATACGATGAAAACTTAGAATCGAGGTCGCTAGGACACATTCGTGAAACTTTCACGGTAAGATTGTCACTTCCTCCGGTTCCGAAAGGTTATTTTCGGCTTCGCGGCAGTAATCCATGCTAGGATGATGAGGAGGACCGGAGAGGCCCACCTCCCCCTGCACGGTGGGAGGGCCCCAGCTTGGCTGTTCAGGCGAATGAAGGAGCTAGCGAAGCCGTTGCTCTCATCCATCACCTCCGAGTATGGGAGGAGGGGCCTCCTCGAGAGACTATCCGATCCGCACTGGTTCCAAGCCCTAGGCTGCGTCCTCGGCTACGACTGGCATTCCTCGGGCGTGACCACGGTGCTGACCGCCGCGCTCAAGGAGGCCCTCCAGGAGCTAGATATAGGGGTCAGGATGGCTGGAGGCAAGGGCAAGACCTCTCTGAGGACCCCTCAGGAGTTGAGGTCCATAGCGGAGGAGTTCGACCTGGATCCCTCTCCTCTAATCAGGGCCAGCAGACTCTCAGCCAAGGTGGACAATTCTGCCCTCCAGGATGGCTTCGACCTCTACCATCACGCCTTCGTAGTCACGGAGGACGGCGACTGGGCCGTGATCCAGCAGGGAATGAATCCGTCCCTGAGGATGGCTAGGAGGTACCACTGGCTGGGGACCGAGCTCAGCAGCTTCGTGGTAGAGCCCCACAGGGGGATAGTTTCGGAGGCCAAGGCTAGGAGGGTCCTCAACCTCGTGGCTGAGGAAAGCGAGGGGGTGAGGAGGGCCTCCCTCGACCTAGTCCGGGAGGGTACCGCGAGGCTGAGGAGACTGATGGGGGAGTACAGGGTCCTG
Source organism: Thermoproteota archaeon (assembly GCA_015521385.1). GTDB lineage: Archaea > Korarchaeota > Korarchaeia > Korarchaeales > Korarchaeaceae > Korarchaeum. The sequence continues at coordinate 709 of WAOH01000127.1, read as the reverse complement.
AGGATGCCCAAGAGGATAGACTGGGCCGCGCTCGAGAGAGCGTACCAGCTCGACCCGTCCAACTACGAGGAGCTGCTGGAGATCAGGGGGATAGGGAAGTCCGCCCTCAGGGCCCTGGCCCTCCTCAGCGAGCTAGTTTACGGGGAGAGGGCAAGCGTGAGGGATCCAGCCAAGTACTCCTTCGCTTTCGGGGGGAAGGATGGGGTCCCCTTCCCCGTCGATGTGAGGCTCATGGACGAGGTCATCTCCTACCTGAGGGGTAGGGAGATCCCGAAAATCAGGCTGAGGCTGAAGGGGCTGACCGAGTACCTGGAGTAGGTGCTTATCGCTATCCAAACCAGGCCTCCAGCCCCCCTCTCCCCTCTCCATCCTCTCCCAGCAGCTCCTTGAGCCTCCTGAAGTCCTCCTCCAGCAGGGGCCTCAGTCTGGGATTGTAGAGCGCCGCCGCCGGGTGAAGCGTGGGCATCAGGAGCCTCTTCCTTCCGAAGAGCTCCACCTCGAAAACCCTCCCCCTTATCCTCATGATGGACCCCTCCTCCCTGCCAGCCAGCCTCAGGAGGGTGAGGGCGCTGTGCCTTCCCAGGGCCACTATAACATCGGGATCAATCACCCGAAGCTGCCTCTCGAGGAAGGGGAGGCACGCCTCTATCTCCTCGGGCCTGGGATCCCTGTTGTTGGGGGGCCTGCACTTCACCACGTTGGTTATGAA
>WAOH01000126.1 GCA_015521385.1 Thermoproteota archaeon | reverse complement strand
CCCCGAAGGTCACCCCCCTGGCGTAGAGGAAGAGCACCCTCATGGCCTCGGCGAACGCAAGGGTGGCTATCGAGAAGTAGGCCCCCCTCATCCTGAGGGTGAGGAAGCCTAGGGCGATTGCCAGGGGAAGGACGGCCAGCCCGCCCACTATCGGACCGACCTCCATCGGGATTCCCAGGTAAACGTTAGAGAGGGCGGCGGCATAGGCCCCAATGCCGAAGAGGGCCGCGTGACCCACGCTCAGGTTGCCTGTCCTCGCTAATATGTCGAAGCTTATCGCCAGGACCACGTACTTCAGGGCGCCTATAGCTACCCTGGTCGTATACTCCCCACCCAAGAGGGGAAAGACGATGGCCAGGGCGCTGACGCCGTAGAGGAGGATCCTCTCATCCCTCACGCTCAGGTCGCTCACCTCCCGAAGAGGCCCTTGGGCCTCAGGGCCAGCACTATGACTATGACCGCGAACGCTATTCCGGGGGCGAGGCTCCCGCCCTGGGGAACGAACGCCCCCACGAACGCCTCGGCCAGGCCCAGCACCATGCTCGCCACTATCATTCCGAAGTAGCTCCCCATCCCCCCTAGGATGACGACGCCGAAGGCCTTGAGGGTGAGCTCCCCGCCGATGAAGGGGTTAATGTACAGGTTCAGGGTCACCAGGGAGCCGGCTACCCCGGCTAGGAGGCTGGCGATGCCGGAGGTCAGGAGGTATATCCTGTCCACATCGATCCCCATGAGGGAGGCAGCCATCGGATCCTGGCTGACGGATCTCATGGCCCCTCCTAGCTTCGTCCTGCTGAGGAAGACCAGGAAGCCCAGGGTGAAGCCGAGGGCCACGGTGAAGGCTATCAGCTTGCCGAGGCCTAGGCTGACAGGGCCCAGCTGGAGCACCCTCGAAGCGTAGGGTACCTCTATCTGCCTCATGTCGCTGGTCCACAGGATGAGCGCGAGGCTCTGGAGGAATATGGAGAAGCCGAAGGTCAGGGCGATCTGATTGTAGGCTGGAGCCTTCAGCACCGGCTTCAGCGCCGCCCTGTAGAAGGCCAGCCCGATGAGGAACATGATGGCGGCGTTCAGTGGGATGAACGCCACCGGGTCCATGCCAAACAGCTCGGCGGCCCAGTAGGAGAAGTAAGCGGCGAGCATGATCAGATCACCGTGGGCGAAGTTGGTGACATCCATGACCCCGAATATGAGGTTAAGACCCAGCGTGACCAGCGCGTAGAACCCTCCCAGTAGGACCCCGTTGACGACCACCTGCAGGACGAGCTCCGACTGCATCGCTCGATTCCCTCTCCCCTACTGAAAAAGGTGAAGTGGTGGGTGGTGGAGGGTCAGCCCCTCTCCGACCACTTGGGAACGGGGTAAATCAGCTCCCCGGTCTTGTACTCCTCCGGGTACAGGATGGCCACCTTGCCGCCCTGCCACTGCACGACGAAGAGCCTGTCCACCACCTGGTGGAGGGTCTTGCCCGTCTGCTTGAACTTAACGGTCCCGAGCGGGGACTTGATCTCCACCTTCTCCAGCGCCTCGATCAGCTTCTCCTTGTCCAAGCTCTTGGCGTCCTCTATGGCCTTCACCACCATCTTTATGGCCGTGTACCCGAAGGGAGCCCAGTACTCAGGCGCCCTGCCGAACTTGGACTCGAACTTCTGGACGAAGGCCTTGGCCTCCGGCGTGTTGAGGTAGGGGGACCAGACGTCAACGCCGGCGACGTAGTCACCTATGTCCTTCGGGTAGTTCGGGAACTCGGGGGCCACGATGAAGATGAGCTTCGGGTTGAAGTCGTTCTCCTTGGCGTTCCTGAAGAAGACGGGGTAATCTCCGGGGTATCCCACGATGTAGAACACGTCAGGATTCTCCTGCTTTGCCTTGAGGATGACGGAGGAGAAGTCGGAGCTCCCGGTCTTGAAGGCCTCCCCGACCACCTTCCACGGGGCGTTCTTCTCCCTGCTGAGGTTCACGAAGTACTCGTAGCTGGTGGTGCCATACACACCGTCCTCGTATGCGACGAAGATCTTCTTCGGGACCTCCTTCATGTGATTCAGGAAGTACTCGATGACCGTCCCCTGCCTGTGGTAGTCCCACGGGTGCATGTGGAAGAACCACCTCTCCATGCCCACGAGCTGCTCCACCTTCACCGAGGACGCTCCCAGAACGAACACAAGCGGCTTGTAGTTCTTGATCGCGTTCATTGAGGCGTAAGTGACGGTGGAGGAGTAGAAGCCTATGATTATCGGGACCTTCTCCTTGGTGATCAGGTCGGTAGCCCCCGTTATGGCGGTGTTGGGATCTCCCTTGGTGTCCCTTATCACGAGCTCCACCGGCCTGCCCAGAACGCCTCCGTTGGCGTTGATCTCCTCCACGGCCATCTTCATGCCCCTCAGGGCCTCCTGACCGGCCGACGCGTACGAAGCGGTGCTGAGAGGTAGTATCACACCCAACCGGACCTTATCCGGCAGGCCCCCTCCAGCCCCGGGGGCCTGGCCCGACATGAGCACGTAGGCCCCCGCGACCACCACGATCAAAATGACGACTGCGGCCGCTGCAACTTTCATATCCATAAAATCACCACCCTTCAGAGCGGGCAGACCTTAAGGAGGCGGGAAAAACTTAAAGGCTTCGGCATCTCCCTTAAGGTCTGGAGTGGTATTTAGCCTATCAGCGATACCAGCGATGCGCTGATGGCGGGGTGGTCGTCGAAATGACAGGGGGCATAGTGGCGCTGAGGGACCTGAAAGTGGATCTGGACTCGCTGGACAGTGTCATAGAGGTGGTTGACATCCACAAGTACTTCGGCGGGCTCAAGGCCCTTAAGGGCGTCTCATTCCACGTGAAGCCCAGGGAGGTGCTGGGGATAATAGGGCCGAACGGCGCCGGCAAGACCACGCTTTTCAACGTCATCACGGGCTTCCTGAGACCCGACAGGGGCAGGGTCGTCTACTTGGGCCACGACATCACGGGCAAGAGGCCCCACTACCTTAGCAAGCTCGGGCTGGCAAGGACCTTTCAGATCGCCAAGCCGTTCGAGGGGATGAGCACCCTCGAGAACGTGCTCATAGGCCTGCTCTTCGCGAGGAGGGGGAGGAACGGCTTCAGGGTTGGGATGAGCGATCTTGTTCACGAGGCACGCAGGATCCTTGAGGTCGTCAGCCTGGAGCACAAGGCGAACTCCCCGGCAGGACACCTGACAGTCGTCGAGAGGAAGAGGCTCGAGCTGGCGAGGGTGCTGGCCATAGAACCAACGGTCCTCCTGCTCGATGAGGTGATGGCCGGGCTCAGCAGCCAGGAGGTCGAATGGGAGGTGGATCTCCTCAGGAGGATAAAGGAGGAGAAGGACCTGACGGTGGTGATGATAGAGCACGTGATGAAGGCCATAATGAGCTTCAGCGACAGGCTGGTCGTGCTCCATCACGGGGAGAAGATAGCGGAGGGCAGGCCGGAGGAGGTCGCGAGGGACCCCAAGGTCGTTGAGGCCTACTTGGGTGAGGACTGAATGCTCGAGATAAGGGGTCTGAACGCCGGCTACGGGGGAGTTCAGGTCCTCTGGGACGTCAGCCTGAGGGTCGAGAGGGGGGAGATAGTCTCCCTGATAGGGGCGAACGGCGCCGGCAAGACCACGACGCTCAGGAGCGTCATGGGCATAGTGAAGCCCTTCAGCGGGAGGATAACCTTCGACGGGGAGGAGATCACGGGCCTGCCCACCCACCGGATAGTCAGGATGGGCCTCTCCCTGGTGCCCGAGGGGAGGCACCTTTTCCCCAAGATGACCGTGATGGAGAACCTGAGGATGGGAGCCTACGCCGTCGACGGATCGAGGTTCAAGGATCTGCTCGAGAGGGTCTTTCAGATATTCCCGGTCCTCAAGGACAGGAGGGATCAGCTGGCATCGACCCTGAGTGGTGGTGAGCAGCAGATGCTCGCCATAGCTAGGGGACTGATGAGCGACCCCAAGATACTGATGCTGGACGAGCCCTCCCTGGGGCTCGCTCCCAAGATCGTGAAGAAGGTGATGAGGGTCGTCTCCGACATCAGGGATGAGGGCGTGACCATCCTGCTGGTGGAGCAGAACGCCAAGATCTCCCTGGAGATCTCAGACAGGGGGTACGTGCTCGAGACCGGGAGGGTTGTCCTGGAGGGTAGCAGCGAGGAGCTGCTCAGGAACGAGCACGTGAGGAGGGCCTACCTCGGGCTGATGTAGCGGTACGAAGCTGAACCATGCTGCCTCACTAGAGAGCGCGTTCGAAGGTTCCTCATGGACTATTTTAGGGGGCTAGATCCCTTGGATCCAACCGCGCCCCTCGGGAGGATCTTCCACGCGACCACGGTTAGAGGGACAAGACCCACTGCAGCCACGCCGAACGGGAGTGGTGGATACAGGCTGTAGGCCACTCCCCCGACCCCCGACATCAGACCGGAGAGGTTGCCCTCTAGTAACCCGCTTATCGCGCTGACCTTCCCCCTGACCTCCCTGTCGGTGAGATCCGCCATCAGGGCGAAGGCCGCCGGTCGAGAGGCGAAGGCCACTGCCACGAGCATCGAGATGAGCACGTAAAGGGGTTGGCCCTCCGGTGCTAGGGCCAGCATCCCCAGGCCGATGGCCCCGGACGCGTATCCCATGGCCATCACGGCGCTACGCCCGATCCTGTCGGCCAGGTAACCGGAGATCAGGGTGGTGAACGTGGACTCGAAGCTCATCGCCGTCGAGATGAGTCCCCAGAACTCCTCGCTCACCCCCAGCGTCTTAACAGCGTAGATCTGGGCGAAGGGGAAGGACATCCTGTAGAGGGCCCTCACCGAAGACGTCACCATCAGAAGCCTGCCCAGGTCCCCCTTCAGCAGTCTTAGGGCGTCAATGTACTCCTTCAGGGCCTGCCTGAATCCCAGCGCGGCCTTCCTGCTGTGGGTCTCTATGAGGAGGGTCCGCGAGAGGCCGGCCGACATCACGGCCAGGGCGGTGACCGAGTACAGGAGCCTCATCGCGGACTCCAGCCCCATGGCTGACACCAGCACCGTGGCTAGGGGCGGACCGGCCAGGGCGGTGAGCTGCGAGGGGGTCTGTGAGGCTGTCAGCCCCCTCCCCCTGGATTCGGGTGGGAGGGTATCAGCAACTATGGCCTGGACCGCTGGCTGGTACATGAGGGCAAGGCTCCCCACCACCGTGCCCCAAAGGACCCAAGTCCAGTCGGGTGCGAGGGCGTACAGGAAGTAGGAGGCCCCGTAGAGGGTGGTCATCGGGACCAGGATGCGTTTCCTCCCGACCGTGTCCGCCAGATAACCGCCGATCAGCCTTGAGAAGGCCAGGACGACCGTTCCCACCATCACGACGAGGCCCACGTCGACGGGACTGCCCCCCAGCTCCAAGATGTAGAGGGAAGAGTAAACGTTGGTCGCCGCGGTGAACGGGCTCATCAACGCCCACGTTCCCGCCATGACCGCGAGGTTCCTTCTCACGATCCTCCTCTCCATCTCCACCATCCGCCCGCCACTCTCCAGAGACCCGGGTTAGCCCTCGCTCAACCACCTCAGATACTCATTCAAGTTGGCCCGCTCGGCGCCTATCGTGGTGGGTTCCCCGTGACCGGGAAGGACGAACGTGGAGGGATCGAGATCCATGAGCCTGACGAGGCTGTCCCTCATCTCCTCCGGATCCCCATGCCTGAGGTCGACCCGGCCGATGTTCCCCTTGAAGAGGGTGTCCCCAGTGAACACGACACCCATGTTGCTCACGTAGTAGCAGACGCTACCCGGGGTGTGTCCGGGGGTGTGTATGGGCTCGATCACCAGCTCATCCACCCGCACCTCCCCCTCCAACGGATGTACCTCCGGGGCCGGGCCGTAATCGTGGGGCCACAGCTCCGGGAATATCTCTAAATCTCCCCTGTGGGCCAGTGCCCTCACCCCTAGGTGGTCCTCCAGCTCCGGCAGACCCGTCACGTGATCGAAGTGAAGGTGAGTGAGCAGGACGAGCTCGAGGCGAGCTCCCTCCGCGCTTAGGGCGTTGAGTATGTCCTCGGCGGGCGGACCGGAGTCGATGAGTACGGCGTTTCCCTTCTCGGATATCAGGAGGTAAGAGATGCTCTCGTAGGGACCGCAGCATATCCTCGAGATCCTCCCCATCGACTCACCCTCTCAACTGCCATGGCGACGGACGACCTCGCATCCTCCCGGATTGACCTCAATGTTCCCCTTAACGGTTTGGGTAACCTCAGGGTGGGAGGTTCTGACCTGTCTGTTAGCCCTCCAGTTCGGGACCTAGGAAAGGGGATGCTCCTTGAATCACCTCTCCACCCGCATCGGGTAATAACTGTTCCGGCATACCTTATTTAGTATAGACTTGTAACATAATCCGTCATGATTCTCGCTCACGCTGGCATGGCAGCACAGGCCGTGTCCTTGGCATGCTTAGGTCTGGCATTCACGGCGGCCCTTACTCTTAAGCGACCCCTGCTCAGGGTATCTCGGAGAAGGGTCGGTACTTTCATGACCTCCGTGGTCTACGCCCTCCTCGTACTCTCGCTGCTGGATCTCCGACTAATCTCTCCTCTCTCAGCCCTTATGGCCCTTACCCTCTCACTATCCGGTCTCTTCACCACAAAATTAGAATTTTCAGATTCCCTAGCCGTGGGACTGTCCAGCACATTCGCGATCAGCGCCTTCCTGTTCCTAATTCTCTCCGGATGGGCTTGGCCGGTTCTCCTTCTGATAGTAGCGCTCTCACCTCTCGGCTGGATCATCGGTTCCAAGGAGGGAGGTGAGGAGGGGGACCTCGAGATCGGAAGGTATGAAGTGACCCTAGTATTCCTGATCCTGCACTCCTTGGCCCAGCTCTCGTACGTAGCGCGCTTCCTCCCGTACTACATCACCTTCGATCCGGTCGTTCATCAATACTGGGCTAGGGTCATGGTCGAGGCCCCTTGGATGTATAACGGGGATTACTACGTCGGACATCACGCCGTGTTGGCCTTCTCCCACTGGATCACAGGTGCTGGGGCGGAAGAGCTCGTCTTGACATCCTTTTGGTTGACTATAGCCTCCCAGCTACTGGTCTACTCGGCCTTCAGGACCTTGCCTTGGAGGGAGTACGCTCTACTAACATATGGTGGCTTTTCCTCCTTTTTGTGGATCGGAGGTATGCTATTAGGCCTGGATAATCCCTCCATGCCCGTAGAGCTCGCTCACCTAACTAAGAACGCTCTGTTCTGGAGGGAACCCTTATTCTTCTGGGGCTTTCCGGTGAGCATCGCCCTCGGAATGCTGGCATACTCCACCGATGTGCTGGGATCCATGCGAGAGGGACCGATGAAGGGAACGATCATCGGAATCCTCACGATCTCCCTGTTCTCGGTTCACGTGGTGGAGGCCGTTTTACTGGTGCTGCTGGTGGCGCTGGCGTCATCGTTCGAGGTGGCGGGTAGGTGGTCCGCCGGAGGTGCCCTCGCGGGGAGTGTCCTCTCGTTCATTCTGTCCCTCCTCCTCGTGAACCGTGCCATGATCATCGCATCTGCGGGCTTGGTCGCCGTCTCGGCTCTGGCTCTGTCCCAACTCTCACACGATCTTCTCGCCAGATTGAGGAGGATCGAGATCCCGAGGGTGTTCTCGGGTCTCGAGTTCGAGGTATCGATCCTCGTCCTCCTTACGATCGGGCTGGTCGTGTGGATCCTCAGGTTGAGGACCGCTTGGAGCGGCGAGGATCTGGGCGCCCTACCTTGGTACCTCTACCCGACCTTGCTCGGCGTGTCCGCATTCCTAGCCGTGCCATCCCTCCGTAAAGGCCCCTTAGTGTACACGGGACTAGCTGCGATCAGCCTGCTGCTGGGCAAGGCGGTCTCGTTTTGGAACGCCGTCCTCCCGAAGGTTTTGGGGGCAACGTACTGGGAATACAGGTTCGTTCCGTACGTCGCGATGGCCCTCTCCCCCCTAGCCGGGAGGACCTTGGCCTCGCTGGTCAGGAGAGGGAGGAAGATGTTGCCCCTCGTGCTGGTGATCCTGCTGGTCGGAACGGCCTCTAGACCCATAGTACTGGAATTCTGGCAGGATCTCAGGGATGGTGCTGGGCCTAGGATCGATTCACGGGCGGTATCGATAGCCAAGGAGCTCCCTAGGGGCACGCTACTGGTGCTTTCCAACTACGCGTCGTGGGCTTCCCTGTACGGTGGACCCTCTAGGAAGAGGTTCATCCTTCCCTTCTGGGTGTCCGAAGGCCCGGAGGTAGCGTACTACTCGCTGAACGCCGCTTCGAGTGAGGATGATCTGACGCTGTTCGCTACGATAGGAGACCTCAGCGTTCTGTGGAGCATGAACTCCTCCCGCTCCTACTCCAGATCATTCATCTGGTCAGGAGATCTGCCAATCACCCGAACCCTCCACACGGCCTGCCCCCCGGTCCCCGGACCGGGCCTGACCCTCATCTTCCCGAACGACACCTATCTCAGGAGGAGAGCCATGGCAGCCTACGAGCTCATCAGGGGACACCTCCCCACCCACACGATATACCTAGCCGACGACCCGACGGCCCCCGAGGGGATATACCTCGGCTCCCCCTCCGAGATCGTCCGGGTGTCGGGCGAGTTTCCAGGTGATCCGGAGAGTCCCGTCTACATATACAAGATAGGACCGTGGCTCAGCGGCCCGAGGCTCGTGGGGGACATGGGCCTACTCGTATCCAGCTTCGAGCTGGACGAGGGGGAGGTCTCGTTAGAGGCGTGCCCGGAGAGGAGAAACGGCACGGTAGGGATAGTGTTCCAGTACGTTGACAAGTCGGACTTCTCCTTCGCCGGTGTTGACCTGTCCAGCGGTGAGGTCCTCACCGGCGTGATCGGGAACCCCCTGTCAGTCGGTAGTGTGGACGTCGATGGCTGCCTGAACATGTCCCTCTTAGGAAACGGGACATCGATCGTGCTCAGGATAGGAAACGTCACCTTCCGAGCAGGCGAGGGAAGGATAGGAGTAGTGGGGACATATGCTCAGGGCTTTCTGGGCGATGTGAGCGTTGAGGTCAACGGTACCGAGAGGCAGGAGGTCCCGCATGCGGCGCGAGTCGTGGACGTTGTCGGAAACGGCGGAGATTGGGGTATCGGTACTGCGATCGACTCCTACATGTACGAGGGTAGGAGGGTTGAGCTAGACCCTCCCAGCTGGCTGAGGGGGAAGTGCGATCCCCCTCACCCCAGTGAACTTTATTACTCGTCCGCCCTACATGCTGAGGGCCTCATAAGTTTGAGCGGCCCATTGGTTGGATCGAAACCCCCTCTCCCCACTTCGGGAGAGACTGTGGAGGTCAGGGCTTCGAAGGTAGATATAGATGGCGAACTGGGGGACGGATTCTACGTCGTGGTCGACCTGACCGATGCCGAGGTCGAGGGTCTTGGGCCGTTCGACAGGCTCACGTTGAGGTTCAGGACCCCGGTAAACCTCACCGTGGTGGGTAGGGTGGAACTGAAGGGCCTAGGCGAGAGCGGAAAGTCGCCGATCCTGTGGGGCGAACCGGTGGAAGCTGGTAGCCTGAACGCCACCATCCTAGCCGCCGACAAGACGATCCTGTTCAGGGGAGGTGTGGAGCAGGCACGAGAGAGGGGCCGCCGGAACGGTGCGGATTACCTCTACTCGATGACCTACGATTTGGTTGAGCTCGCCACCTTCGCTGCGATAGCGCTGATCCTAACTAGGCTGCTCAAGACCCTCTCCCGGGTTAAGGTGCTGAGGATCTCCGCAGGTTGAGAGGTACCGGCGCCGAGTAGGCTCTGAAGACGATTAATTCCAGCCCGGCCATGAAT
>WAOH01000125.1 GCA_015521385.1 Thermoproteota archaeon | reverse complement strand
CCCGACATCACACGGCGCACCCACACCCCAAAATAAAGAACGTTTCGATGGATCGATGTGGAACCCAAGGAGATCTCTGGGACCGAGAACGCTTGCACAGGCTTGGATGGGAGAAGGAGATATCTCCTGTAACGGGGATGATTCTGAAAGCGCTGGAGGGTGACGAGGAGCAGTGTCTAGGGATCACGGGATCGGTAAAGCCGTAGCCATGGGTCGAGGGGGTTCCCAGTTCGAGATACCGTTCGGAAAGTGGAGCCTACTGGAAATCCGGACTCGCACTAGCATCCCGGTCTGATCAGCCCCTTCATCATCGCCCTGTGCCGGAAGGGCCTGCCATGCTCCTCCTCGAAGACGAAGGACTCCATCTTGAGGCGGGATGTGGTAAGGATGGATCCCTCGGGCCTTCCCACCGTGATTATGGCCACGGGAATCCTGTCATCCGGTGCCCCGACTATCCTCAACACCTCTTCGTCGTGGAACGCCCCCACCCAGCAGGTGCCGTAGCCCAGGGCGTGGGCCGCGAGCATTGCGAATGTAGCGGCTATGGTGGCGTCCTGCAGCGAGTACAGCCTGGCCCCTCTCCTCCCGTAAATGGCCGCGGATCTGCTGGGGTACGCCAGGAAGACTAGGTGCACGGGTGCTTGGGCCATGAACATCTGATTCAGGGAAGCCCTGGCCAGCTCCATCCTCCTTCTCCTGTCCCTGACTACCACTATCTCGTAGGCCTGTAGGTTTCCCGCCGACGGGGCTGAGCAGGCGGCCTCGAGTATGAGGTTGAGGTCCCTCTCATCCACCTCCTCGCCGGAGTACCTCCTGACGGACCTCCGCCTCGCCATGACCTCGAATATGTCTGGCATCCAGAGATTTGACTGAGCGAGAATAAATACGTTCAGTCGTGGTGACACAGTGACCTATCTGTGAGGGATTTCCGGTCGGGAATACCCTAAAATTAGGTTATCCCTCACACATGAACTATTAAGAGGTTCTATCGCGTCATCCTGGCATGCAAACCACGATTTCCACCCTCGTACCAATCTGCAATTATTTTGAGTTGTTGGCGACCCTCTGATAAATGCGGAAGCTTAATATTAGAGCGGTTCGTCCAAAAACAAAAGGAGGTGTTCCTATGGATTCCAAGGGAGTTTTAGCTATAGGCCTGATCGTGGCCTTCATAATAGGAGCTGCGATAGGTTACGTCGCCAAGCCGAGCGCCCCGGCTGAGGCCAAGACCGTGACGGTCACCCAGACCGTGACTCAGGGCGCGCCCGGTGCCAAGACCGTGACCCAGACCGTCACGAAGACGGTGACGCAGGCGGGAGCCGCGCCCGGTGGAGTGCTAGCCGAGATAAAGAAGAGGGGCAAGATCGTGGTGGCCACGTCGCCCGACTGGCCTCCGTTCGAGTTCATCGATCCGAAGACCAACAAGATAGTCGGTTACGAGGTCGACATAATGGAGGAGGTGGCCAAGAAGCTCGGCGTCAAGGTCGAGTGGAAGCCGATGGACTTCGACGCCATAATCCAGGCGGTCAAGAACAAGGAGGTCGACATGGGAGTCAGCGGCTTCTCCGTGACGCCGGAGAGGCTGAAGGAAGTCCTGTTCACGATGCCGATCCACATAACCAAGGTCCAGCTCATAATGCTCGAGCCCAGGGCCAAGGAGCTGGGCATAACCACTCTGGGCTCCCTAGAGGAGGCGTTCAAGTACAACCTGGTGATAGGGACCGGCAGCGGAACCACCGAGGAGGACGAGCTGCTCCAGCTGGTGAAGCAGGGCAAGCTCAAGTCGTCCCAGGTCAAGTCCTACCCCGACTTCGAGGTGGCCCTCGAGGACATGAAGAAGGGCACCATCGATGCCGTCTACGCCGAGACACCGATAACCACCTACTGGAACTCCACCTCTGAGGTGCCGCTGAAGGTGGTCTACAGCAGGAGCTACTGGCCCGTCGCCTTCGTGCTGCACAAGGACGCCATCGACCTGATGAAGGAGATCGATGGCATCCTGGCCGAGATGTACGCCAACGCGAAGATAGACGAGATAGCCGATAAGTGGGGAGTGCCCAAGGGCTGAGAGAGGCAGGTAAGTTGAGGGAGGTCAGGCTTTGTTCACCCTCGAGAACTTCCTTTTTTTACTCCAGGGAGTACCCAACACTCTGGCGATTTCTTTCCTCTCATTCGCCCTAGGCTTCGCTTTGGGAATACCCACGGCCATAGTGAAGCAGTTCTCGCCCTACGGCCTCGGGTACGTGGCTGACGCCTACATAAGCGTGATGAGGGGGATTCCCGTCCTCGTGATAATGCTCCTCTTCCACTTCGGCATGGCCGGCATCATCCCCCTCTTCAAGAGCGCCTTCCTTTCAGCCACGTTCGCCCTGGGACTGAGGAGCGGGGCCTTCCAGTCCCAGATATTCAGGGGCGCGATCAACGCCGTCGGGAGGCAGCAGATGATGGCCGCAACGTCGCTGGGGATGAGCAGGTGGCAGGCCTTCAGGCACGTGATACTGCCACAGGCCTTCATAGTGGCCCTCCCCGGGCTGGGGAGCGAGATAGCCCTCCTGATAAAGGACTCCTCCTACGCGTTCGTCTTGGGCGTGCTCGAGCTGACGAAGTACTCGGACATAGTGAGGAAGGCGACGAGGTCCTTCCTCTACCCGTACCTGATAGCGGCGATCCTCTACATAATCATCACGTTCCCCGTGGCCAACTACCTGGACAGGCTCGGATCCAGGCTGAAGACTAAGTACGGTTTGAGGTGATCGGATGGGTGAGGTAGTTCTCGCGTGTGAGGGTTTGAAGAAGAGGTACGGGGACCTTTGGGTCCTCAAGGGTATAGACTTCGAGATAGAGAGGGGCCAGACGAAGGTGATAATAGGGCCCAGCGGATCCGGCAAGTCGACCTTCCTCAGGCTCATGGGTCTGCTGGAGCCGCCGACAGAGGGGAAGATCTACTTCGAAGGGAAGGACGTCTATAACTCGGGCCTAGACCTCAACATGCTGAGGGCCAAGATAGGGTTCGTGTTCCAGGAGCCCAGCCTGTTCAGGCACCTCACAGCCCTGGGGAACGTCAAACTGGGTCCGAAGGTCGTCTTGAAGATGAAGGACGACGAGGCGGAGAGGAAGGCCATGGAGGCCCTTAAGACCGTCAAGCTGGAGGAGTGGGCCCATCACTACCCGGCCCAGCTCTCCGGCGGACAGCAGCAGCGTGTGGGCATAGCCAGGGCCCTGGCCATGGATCCCGACATAATACTGTTCGACGAGCCGACCGCGTCCCTTGACATAGAGCTCACTTGGGAGGTCATCGACGTGATGAAGGACCTGGCCAGGAGGGGCGTGACCATGCTGGTGGTGACCCACGAGCTCGGATTCGCGAAGGAGGTGGCCGACGAGATACTGTTCATGGACGATGGACGCATCATCGAGTCAGGTCCTCCGGAGGAGCTCCTGAAGAACCCGAAGACCCCCAGGGCGAGGGAGTTCCTGAGGAGGCTCATAGGGGGGGTATGAAGACGGCAGCGCCTCTCGATCCCATCTCCTTCATCATCAGCTTCGTCACCGAGTACTACCCCTTCATAATAGAGGGCTTCCTCACAACGGTCGAGATGACGTTCCTGGGCCTGGCCGGGGGGTTCGTCCTCGGCATCCTCTCCGCCCTAGGTGACGTCTACGGGACCAGGCTGATGAAGGTGATCATCGCCGGGTACGTGGAGTTCTTCCGAGGCAGCCCCCTAATAGTACAGCTACTCTTCTTCTACTTCTCGATACCGGCCCTCACCGGCCTTAACTGGGACGCCTTCACAGCCGGTGCAGTGACCCTGATGCTCAACAGCGGCGCGTACCAGAAGGGCTACTTCAAGGGGGCGATAGAGGCGGTGTTCAAGGACCAGCTGATGGCGGCCAAGTCCCTAGGAATGACCTTCAGGCAGACCCTGAGGCACGTGGTCCTGCCGCAGGCCCTCAGGATAGTGATACCGCCCTGGACCAACGAGTACATCTCCCTGGGCCTGAGCACCTCCGCCCTGATAGTCCTAGGAATAAGGGAGCTGACCAACATATCCAAGAGCATCGCCGCCCAGACCTTCAGGCCCCTGGAGGTCTACCTGTTCGCCTCAGCCATATACTTCATCTGGATAACCGTTTCGATGAGGATCTTCGACTGGATCTACGAGAAGGTCAAGATACCTGGACTGGAGGTTAGCATGTGACCGGTTTCCATCGCTTCACCCCCTTTTCTTCCCCTTTGAGGCCCAGAGATTATTTAACCGTCAGATTTAAACTAACTATCAGTCCAAATATGATGAGCCGCATGAGGCTGATCTCCCTACCTTCCCTATCTACTCCTGTTACTGCTCATGATCCCCCTCACGTGCCTCCGCCTCGAGGTATCCCTCAGGAGTTATAGACCCCCCCTCTAGGAATCCTCATCCACGACTATCACGCTCACTACGACCCCGTACTCCAAGGAAAGAGCGGCTCCGATCTCCTGCGTTCGGCTCCTCGTTTTATCCATCTTCCGACTGACCACCAGCACATCGATGTCGCTCTCCAGGTGATAGTCTCCTCTGGGCATGATTCCGAATAGGAACGCCTCCTCAGCTCCATCGTCGTCCTCGAGACTCCTGACGATCTCTTCAACTACTTTCTCCAGTACTGCGATGGACATTTCGTGGTATTCCGTTTTCCGGTCCTATGATCTTTCGTTCCTTGAAAGCATGCTGGCCGACAACACTCGGTTCCCCGTCCCTGGTACATCGGGCGAATTCGGATCAGTCGTCATCTCATGAGCGTAATGCCACCAAATTCATCGGTTTCAGATGTTAAGGCCGCGACCCGACCATCCCCTCGAACGGTAATGGGAATATGAAGCCCGGCCTCCCACT
>WAOH01000124.1 GCA_015521385.1 Thermoproteota archaeon | reverse complement strand
TAAGAGACAGGTCTAGCCGCCCTCTCAGCCGGGTTCTCCCCAGCTCCCCCGGTGCCCGCCACTCATGGGGACCGGTGAGAATAGAAATACTTTGCGATCATGCGAACGGTGAGGAAACCACTCAAACGACTTCCAGAGCATCCAACCAAAGTTATCTCGCCATGAATCCAGCGCGGAGCCGCGACAGGGATCTTAAAAGCGCGATTCACGTACTGACTATCTGCGGAAATCCCTCAATTCTCTAATTTCGCGATTTAAGTCCGCACGGAACTGGTAGTTCTACGAAGCTCCTAGATATTCTGACATGCGAGGCGAGGGGGCATCCCACGGCTATCCCCCCAAGGAGGCCGAGGAGGTAAGTTATTACGCCTCGAAGGTCATGGAGTTAGCGAAGGATGGATGGAGATCGTTGAAAGAAGGATTGAGGAGAGAAAGAGGAGGATAGAGGAAGCGCTTGACTTCGTGAGGTCGCTGGAGGAACTACGTCCTCTCACGGCGGTCATGATAGGATCCACGGCGAGGGGGGACTTCAACGAGTGGAGCGACATAGATGTGGTCATCATATCGGACAAGTTCCCTGAGAACCCCCTTCGCAGGTTCGACGTGCTTGAGCGACAGCTGAAGCCCGGAATAGAACCCATCCCTCTTAGGCTCGCAGATCCTCGGAGGTTAATTAGGAAGAAGGCCCCGATCTTGGATGATATTGCTCGGGGCATCTTCCTCATCGACGATCTGGGGATACGCGAGATCCTGGGAGACCCGTCGAGACCCGCCCGATCAGCTCGACCTCCTCCTGAGGACTAGAACTGCGATGATCGCTAGCAGCGCCGCGGCCACGGGGAGGAGGGCGAGATAGTAGGGAGACCGGGACACCACGGTCGTGATGACGGTCGTCACCGCCTCTTTGGAACTCGAGGTTGCGATGACCGGCGCCTCCGGTGTCGCGGTTGAGCTGGCCCGTTCCTCGCTAGTGGTTGGGCTCTCAGACGCTTGGGTGCTCGTGCTCGTCCCCTTCCTCACGATGAGCTTGAGGTCGTGCTCCCCCACCCTGCCCTGGCCCTCGACCCTTATCCTCATGCGGAACACTCCGTAGGCGGAGAAGGGAGTGAACACCTTAAGGGTGTACTGGCCCTCGGATCCGGAGGGAGTGAGTAGGTAGCGGAAACCTGACGGGAGGCCCTCCAGCTTGAATTTGCCGCCCGAGAAGGGGACGCTGATGCTGTAGCGCGCGACCTCACCTGCATTCACCTCGACCTCCTCCGGATCCACGCCTATCTCAACGCTCTCCGGTTTCCCCTTGGTGATCCACTTCACCGTGCCCGGAGAGAACGTGGTTGAGGTTGCGGAGGACTCGGAGCTTGAGGTGGTTTCTACGAGGGTGAACTGGACCGGTCCCTCGGATTCAGTAGACCTCATCGTGATGTCGACCCTGTCCCTCATCTCGAGGACGCCCACCCGGTAGGCTACGTAAATGGACGCCGACGCGTTCTGACCCCCTTGGAGGGTCACACTGGCCGACACATCCACCGTCTCCGCGGCCCTGTTGATGAGAATGGATGTGGACCTAGTCCCCCTACCTGATGTGATGCAGGCGCAGGCGATGAAGTCCACGTGACCGCTGGGGAGGTTTTCGAGGTGGAGTCGGAGGGTGGCATGGCCGCCTTCCGGCGGAAGCTCTATCTCGCAGGGTATGTCGTCCATGAATGAGCCGACAGAGGAGCCGAGGGTGGTGTAGTCCACGCCCACCCACCTCTCGGGTAGGTCTACCCCCCTTATTTCACATCCACACTCAGGACGAGGCCTGTTGGTACACCCCGAAACCCCGTAAACGCCGATCAGGAGAATGGTCAACACGAGAGCCATTAATCCCCTAGATCGCATGCGGCTCGTATTACATAGAACTCGATTTTAAATTAAAAAGTTTGGTTAATTAAGTGGGAGAAGCGAACAGCTCCCTTTACGGGTTATCCCCGGAGGAGTATGGCTCCACGAGAAGTGGATGCCGAGATGACTGGTGTTGACTGGGGAAATGAGTGGATGATCGGTCTCCGAGCTCTCGCAGCCGATCAGGCCCATATGACGCAGCTCACTAATGGCACATTTACCCCCAAGCCTATTTTGATTCAGCCCGGATCCCGTTCACACCCCCAATGTGGTATCTTTAAGGTAGAAGACCGGTTTACCTGTCGCTTCACGTGAGCCCTCCAGTTTTTCTCATCCGAGCCAGAACCGCCACCTCGGTGATCGAGATGAGATTCTAACGCAGGACTTCAAGCATCTGATTTGATTACTGATACCATGATATCAGAATATCAGACAATCTTATAATCCGAAAGCGGGGGATGAGAAGGGGAGAAATGGTATCTGAGATGGTAGTCAGATTGGGGAAGAGGAGGGCCATCTACCTACCCTCGAAGGTAGCCAAGGAGCTGGAGATCTCTGAAGGCGACCCTCTGATCCTGAGGATTGAAGAAGGGAGGATAATCTTAACCCCTCTGCCTAAACTGCTTGTGAAGAGGAGGAAGTGGGCTAAGACAACTCTAGAGGAATTTGAGAGGGAGTCCGAGCGGCTCTCGGAGGAGATGGAATGTGGATAGGAGGTGCAGGCTGGTCATCGACACAACATACCTGCTCCCCTTCTTCGGAATTGATGTGGAGGGCCTGTCCGAGGACGATGTGGTGGACCTCTCCTTGGGGTGTGAGCTCGTTTACCCCGCGATGCTGATACCCGAGCTGTGGGCTAAGGTGGTCAGGGAGTCCGAGAGAAGGGGGCTCGATCGACTGCCCGAGGAAGCAACATCCGCGATGAACGCCCTGCTCGCTGAATCCGGGGTGAAACTCGCTCCTCCCACGCCAAGACAGATGGAAGTCGCCGCGATCCTCAGGCTCGCTGGACATAAGGACATCTTCGACTGTCTCGGATACGGAGCCGCTGAATCCATGCAAACGAATTTCCTCTCAGAGGATGAGGAGCTCGGGAATCTCGTGTCGGAACTCAGGAAGAAGCGCGATTTCAGCTCCCGCGTTATATCCCTGAGGGATCTTCATCGATAATTCTACCGATGTCCTCGAGTCTGGGGCCCAGAACTCAGCGCGTCCCAGTAGGGATACTGCCCGAATCGCGCGAGCACGCTCAGTAGGAGGACCTCTCAGCTGATTCCCATCTCCTTAAATTCGCGCGAATCATGTTGGGAGACTAATCAGGCAAGCAGTATCAGGACTACCGCTCCCAAAGCGAAGCAGTAATACGAGAAGAGGTGAAACTCCTTCCTCCTGACCGCTGCTAGAAGTATCCTTATGGCCACGAGTCCCACCACGAAGGAGCTGAGGAATCCTACCAAGTTGACCGGAGCGATCACCTCGTCAAGGGGCGACCTCATCAATTCGAAGGTCAACGCCCCAGCTATTGCAGGTATCGAAAGCAGGAAGGAGAAAGTGACGGCC
>WAOH01000123.1 GCA_015521385.1 Thermoproteota archaeon | reverse complement strand
GGATCACGGTGCGTTGGAACGCGTCCCTCCACCCGGCCCCGATTTCCCCACCTCTCCTCTCAGGTCCGAGGTTCAGGTTCATGACTGCTATGGCGAGGGAAGAAATCGCGGCCAGTGAGAAGACCGCCCAGTATCCCAGGGAATCGGCGAGAAGTCCGGCTACTGGAGGACCGAGAACCCCGCCCAGGGATATGAGCATGGACCTGAGACCTAGGGCGAGGCCCACGCTGGAAGAGCTGGAGGCAACGGCCACCGCCGAAGGAGCGATGAAGAAGGAGTTCCCTAACCCCTGCACCACCCTCCCCAAGAGGAGGGAGGTGAAGTCCGATGAGTTGAGGAAGATGAGGGAGGATATGAGGGAGAAGATGGCTCCTATCAGCATGGTCGCGTTACTGGACCACCTGTCCGCGAGGTAGCCGGTTACTGGCCTCATGACGACGGTAACCAGCGATACGACTGACCAGACCACGCTTATCTCCGTGAGCCCTATGCCCAGGTCCCTGGCGTAGCGTGCGAGCACGGAGGCTATCAACCACAGGGAGAGGAAGTACAGCGCCACGGAGGTGAGGTTCAGCGTGAGCCTCCGATTTCCCATCGGGATTCACCGGGAGGGTCAGTTAAAAGTTTGGAGGATCCGTGCGTCATTGCAGCGGGGATCGCGGGTGATCCGGGAACCTTGGAGGGCTACCCCCTCCCGCAACCACCACGTGCGCCCCCCAACCCAGCACCGTCACTGTCGCGGGATCATTGGACGGGTATTAAACGAGGGACCTCCTCTCCAGTATCACGGGCTGGAGCCACTGTCCTCGGCTCCGACCTCGACGAAGTAGGCTGGATACCCTCCCCACCTGTCCCTGAACTCCTTCTGAAGCTCCCAGATTGTTACCGTCGAGTAGAAGCCGCTTGGCAGGTCCTCCTGATTGGGCTTGTGGAGGGAAGACTCCAGGTACATCCAAGAACCGTTGAGGTTGATCGCCACGTCGGTGTGATCCTTCACCACCACTATGGCCACCCTTATCCCGGCCACCTTGTAGAGGGCGGCCATGAGCATGGCGTGGTCCTCGCAGTCCCCCAGCCCGTAGGCGAGGAGCTCTATGGGGAAGAGCGGAAGCTCGGCGTTCGGCTCGTCCTTCCCCGGGACCGCGTACTTGTGATCTATGGAGTAGAAGAGCCTCGCGACCTCGTTAGCCAGCGAGACGGAATCGTTCACGGGATGGTAGCTGAGCCAGTCGTCGAGCATCCTTCTATAGAGATCGTGGTTGTACTTGAGGTCCCTCTCCACCATCAGGGCGAATATCCTAGCTATGCTCCTGTTGGCCGCCTCGCCCCTCATCTGGGAGTTGTAGTTCTCGCTTATCACCCAGAACCTCCAGTCGTAGAACTCCTCCTGATAGATCTTGGTCTTGAGGAACTCCTGGGCCTCCTTTACGTAGCTCCTGACCCTGACGGCCGAAGACCTGTACCTCTTGAGGACGCTCATGCTCTTGGAGAGATTCTCGTACCTTGAGAGGAGGTCGTTGTACTTCTTCTTCAGCTGATCGTGCTCCTCCTTCAGCTCGTTGTACTTGAGGAGCAGGCCCTCGTACTTCCTCTTGAGGTCCTGATACGACTCATTGAGGTCCCTCAGCCTGAGAGAGAGGTTGCGGACCTGACTTTCGAGATCCGACATCCCTCCGGGAGCCATGGTCCGGGTCACGGTCTCGGTCCTCAGGCTGGATACCTTCGCTCTGAGGTCATTTATCTCCGCCCTCAGCCTGCTTATCTCCTCCTCCAGTCTTTCGTTCTCCTCTCTGAGCTTGGATATCTCCTCCCGATCGGAGCTCGAGACCGTCACCTGGGTGGGTGTTGAGGGACATCCCCCTCGTGTCCCGTTGGTGGCGAGTAGGCCCACAGTGATCAGTATCACCCCTGCCGTTAAGAGAGCGGCGACAGCCAAGACGCGTAACGAGCCTATTCGCATCACCAGTTTAGTGTTATATCGAGTATCGAATAAAAGTATTTCCTTAAACTACATTTTTTTCGAAGTAGTTCAACGAAATGTGGAACGTTACTCGCCTCATGGCACCCCTAGCGCGCGGTCTCGCCCCGTTATTAGGAAAAATATTTCACAAATCCCCATCTCGGACAATTCACCTGAACCGCGCTCCCTTCCCGACGCGAACCCTGATAAATCGTTAATGATGCGCCTGGAGGTCACATTTCACATGATAATTCCGCATACCATAAAATCCCTATCGGAAGTGCGAGCCATACACCGGCTCATATGAGC
>WAOH01000122.1 GCA_015521385.1 Thermoproteota archaeon | reverse complement strand
GTATATCGAGATGACCTCGTACCCTGTGATTTCCTTGAACTGAGATACCGTCATTCCCCTGGGTCCCCTCTCAACCTTGAAAGCCACGTAATGAGGTGAACCCCCTCTGAAATGCGGTGACTCGTGTCTCAAAGATTTCAGGTCCCAGATCCTCCATAGGACCTCCGCGATCATCTTGGATGCGGTTCCATCTCCAAACGGATTGGGTAGGCTCTCCAACCTCTTCCTAACGCCCTCCTCGTATAAGAACCTGCGTACGGATGAGACTATGGAGGAGGGGTTGGTGCCGACTACCTCACCGAACCCAAGCTCCACTATCTCAGGCCTCTCCGTGTTATCCCTCAGTATGATGCACGGCTTCTTTAAGGTGGCGGACTCCTCCTGAACTCCGCCGGAATCGGTAGCCACCACATCCGATGCAGAAAGGAGCCTTAGAAAGTCTATGTAGCCGAGGGGCTCCACTATTATCAGGTGCTCTAGGGATTTCAGCTCATTCAGCAGACCAAAGGACTTCAATCTCCTACGAGTTCTGGGATGCAGTGGCCACACTATAGTCAGCTCATCGAGCTCCCTCAGGGCCTTCGCTATACCCCTCATCCTGTACTCCTTGTCGGCGTTCTCCTTCCTGTGGACTGTAACTGTCATTAAGGGCTCGCCTTCGATCAGACCCAGATCCTTCAGGATGCTCGATCTGCTGATAGCGCCCCACATCTTCTCAACGGCATCGACTATGGTGTTGCCGCTCAAAACAACTCTCTCGGGAGGATAGCCCTCCTCATTGAGGTTGGAGAAAGCTCTGGGGGTGGGAGCGAAGTTCAGCGATGCGAGGTGATCCGCGACCCTCCTGTTTATCTCCTCCGGCATCGTGAAATCATAGCTTCTGAGTCCCGACTCTATGTGTATGAAGGGGACCTCGAGTTTGGATGCGGCGAGAGCTGTTCCTAGGACGGAATTAGTGTCGCCAACCGATAGAACGGCATCGGGCTCGTAGTTATCGATGACCTTGCCCATTTCATGCAGGACCCTCGTGGTCTGCTCCACCTGATCTCCGGATCCTATGCCTAAGTTCAGATCGGGCTCATCGAGTCCGAGCTCGGAGAAGAACACATCACTCATTTCCCAATCGTAATGCTGTCCCGTATGCACCAGAAATAACTCTACGTCCTTCAATCGCGATAAGGCTTCGTATACAGGAGCCATCTTTATGATCTCGGGTCTAGTGCCCACCGACAGGAGCAGCCTCATGTTCCTTCGCTTCTTCAAGACCTGTAATCATTTTTAATAAACGGAGGTGGACCTACCAGACACCTGAAAGGTGATCTACATGCTCAAGCCGGAAAAGGTAGTCCGATTCTACGCTTACACGACCAAACTGCATGTGGACGACATGGCAGAGGCCCTCATGGAGTTCGATGATGTTCATGTTGAGCCACCCGAGGGTCTCCCCGGTGTGAAACCTCCAGAGGGACTGGAGACCCCTGACCTAGATGCATACGAGGAGATGGTCAGGGCTATAGAGAGGGTAAGTGCATTAACTGGCATACCCGTCGAAGAAATACTCGAAGAGGCTAAGACAGGCAAATCTGTCGAAGCCGAGGGTATTGGTGACTACAAGGAGATGATATCGAAGCTAGATGATACCGTTGGCAAGTACTTAGCGATAAAGAAGGAGCTGGAACTATCTAAGAAGGCTAAATCCCTCTTGAAGGAGAGATCCAAGAGACTAGAGGAGCTCGAGAGCAAGTTATCTGAGATAGAGATGAAGATAAGGGAGTACTACTCGACTGCCTTGGAAATAACGGAAGAGGACCCCTCCAAGCTCAGACTCGGACGAATGATATTGCAGGTGGACAGGAACCTGATAAGGGCATCCTCCCTCATCAACATGGCTGCCGATCCCTCCATGACGGTGAGCGATATAGACGAAATACTGAGGAACGCCTTGGACACCCTAGAGGATGCAGACATAACGATGGAGGATCTCAGCGATGAGGTGATGGAAAAAGAGTTCCTAGAAGAGGTAAGGGCGAAGCTAGAGGAGCTAAGAAACCTCATCAAGGAGACTAGAAAGGAGATAGGGGAATACTCGTCCATCCAAGACAGACTGTCTGAGTTAAAAGCCGTGGAGAGTATGTGGAGCAGTATAAAGGACACGATAAAGAGCCTACCGGAACTGAGCCCCCTCCTAGCAGAAAAGGAGCCCGCGATCACCAAGGTAACTCAAAGGATATCTGAACTGGAAGAGGAGGCGAAACAGAAGGAGGCAGAGATAAGGGGGAAAGTCCAAGAGATAAAGAAGCTGGCATCGGATCTCAGAAGTCTCTACGTCAAGTTCAGGGATAAGCTCCTCACAATAAAGGAGGTAGCCGCTGGTGAAGCTGAGAAAAGGGTATCTGAGCTCATAGAGGAAGCCAAGCCCGTCATAACGGAGAAAGGAAAGCTCGAGGAGGAGATTGAGAAATTAAAGGCTCTTTCAAAGAAAGAAGAGGTTGAGAGGCTGAAGGAAGAGGCTGAGAAGCTCTTACAAGCCATACGAGAGCAGGTTTCCAAGATAGCCGCCCTAGCTCTAAGCATAAAACCCAAGGCTCTCGTCCAAAAGCTAAAGACCCTGACGTACGTCGGAGAGGAGATAGCCGTCACTTCTGGATGGATACCGGCCTCTAAGAAGGAAGATTTTGAGAGTCAGATGAGGCACAGGCTGGAGAATTATTTGGCATTGGAGTACGAAGAGCCGAGGGAGGCCCGCGAAGCTCCATCAAAGGTGAGACTACCCAACCTGCTGAAACCCATAAGCTTGCTCACCCACAAACTCTACGGGTTCCCGTCGATATTCGAAGTAGATCCCACCGCTATTACCGCGATATTCTTCCCGATAATGTTCGGGATGATGTTCGGGGACGTGGGTCACGGCCTGACGCTGGCCATATTCGGCGCATTCCTCTATACCAAAACAAGAGGGGGCATGAGGGATCTTGGGGGCATATTGGTCTACGCGGGGATCGCTGCAGCATTCTTCGGATACCTATACGGGATGGTCTTCTTCGTCGCCTTCACGGAGCACCCGATAATGAGTCCGCTCCACGATACCTTCAAACTCATAGCGGTCGCCCTACTCTTCGGCGCCTTCGAACTGATGGTAGGTTTCGTCCTGAACACGGTGAATAAGATACTGGAGGGAGACGTATTCGCGGCCCTCTTCGAGTATAAGGGACTCGCAACCCTCATAATGTACGCCGGCGCCGTCTATGCTATACTTAGGAATAACGCCCAGATAATGCTCGTGCTGAAGGACCCCCTGTTCCAGGCCATGGTCATCCCTCTCCTGATCACGGTCCTGTCCCCCATATACAGATCCCTGAAGGAGGGCCACGGTATCGGACTTGGCGCTACGGAAGCTGTGGAGACATTCTTGGAGAGCGTGCTAGCACTGCTCAGTAACTCTCTGTCCTATGTCAGGCTTGCTGCCTTCGCCGTGATTCACGAGGTATTCGGGGTCTTGGCAGCACAGCTTATCGCGGGACAGGAGGTGGTTTCCATAGGTAACATAGGCGTCCTCTTATCCCCTGTCGCTCTGGTGTCCTTCATCTTCGTTAATGTGGCTGTGATGGGCTTGGAGGGCATGCTATCCTTCATACAAGCAACCAGGCTTACCTTCTACGAGTTCTTCACCAAATTCTACAAAGCGGCTGGGAGACAATTCAAGAGAGTCTCCGAACTCTTGGGACCGGTCCTCTCCTGATAACAAATTTTTTAATTACCCCATCTCCACACATCCGGTGGCCCTAGGAGACCCCGATATCCAAGGGTGATCGTATGGTGAGCATGAAGACCAAGAAGATGCTTTCCTACGTAATCTTGGGACTTCCCCTGATCCTGATTCCAATGACCGTTATAGGGGTAGCTGCCGCACCTCAGGAGGCACCTCAGGAGGGCTCCGGGCTTAAATACATAGGAGCCGCTCTAGCCGTGCTCGGTAGCACCATAGGAGCAGGAATCGGACTCTACGGAGTTGCCATAGGAGGTAGCGCGTTACTGGCAGAGAATCCCAACGCATTCACTCAGGTGCTCATATTAGGAGGTCTCGCTGAGGGAGTGGCTGTTTACGGGCTGTTGGTCGCATTCCTCCTCATATGAGGGGGAACTCCTCTCTATTTTCTAAATTCCAAAGATCCCAAGGACCCCCCAAATCGATGGGTGCCTAACCCAAATCACTAAAAAGAAAGGTGAAAAGGGCCTTTTACCCTGATGGGGGGGCAAGTAGGCTGTACAATACCTCCGGATTGACCTTGCTCGCCCTGCCAAGCAGGACGGTCTTTATACTCTGGGATTCCCACTCCGAGGTCACTAAGTACATGATTATGTATGCTAGCGTCATGGATCCCTTGAGGGAGATTCTCAAGGCATCCGTGTAGGTCCTCTTCCCGATAACGTGCTCGATCACCCAAGGCTCACCTACCTCCCTCAAGGCCTCCCTGATCTCGACCGACAGGGCCTTGTATGGTGATAGGTTGACGAGCTCGTCTAGGAACTCGGGCAGCGTCTCCGTTTTCTCCGAGATCGCGAGCAGTCTCTTGAAGGGTATCCTGTGGAACGCCTTCGATAACAGCTCCCTGTCCACCTCTAAGTACTTCGCCTTTAGTAGGGTCCTAAGGAACACGTTCTCGGCATAGGAATAGACTATCTGGTAGATAGGGGACTGCTTTCCAGCCTTTATATCCTTGAGGTGCGAGAAGAGCTTATCTATGTAGTATCTGTCGAGGGCCAGATCTATCTCGGTAACCTCACGACTCCCGCTGAGCCATGTCGAGAGGAGCCTCTTTAACCTCTTATCATCAAGCATCTCAAGTAGATCCTCGAACCTTCTGGCCTTGGAGAGCTTATCCACATCGATTACCCCGAACCTGACTGGAAGTAGTCTCAGCTCTTCCATCTTCCTCCCGAAGAGTAGGGAGAACACTATTCTCCTGAGGTTCTCTATGTCGTACTTGCTCATGAATGTGGTGATCAAACCCTCGATCCTAGTGCCCCTAGAGAGGGAGATGATCCTTCTGGCCCTGAAGGAATTGACTTTGATGCAAACGTCCTCCACCTTGGCCACATTGCTCAGGTCTTCCGGCCCTTCGAAGAAGCTACCATAGAGGGTCGGCGATAACTTCTCAAACAGGCTCTCATCACTCTCAACGAAGACCCAAGACCTTATGTCCTCGGGATCTATCAGGTGGGATTTCAGGCCATGCGTCCTGACTACTAGGTACTTCTCCTTGGCTCTCTTCAGCATCTTCAAGCACCTCTCTTCAACTGTCTATACTTCTTCACACGGAGGAACTCTTCTAAAGCGTCCTCCTCCAGTGCCTCCTCAATGTACTTGATGGCTGCCTCATGGTCCGGGATTATTATCTTCTCTAGGGCGTTCACCTTCCTCATGGTGTCGGCTAGGGCCGCTGCCAGCCTCTCGAACTTGGCCTCTGAGTTAACTAGAGGCATGAGCTCCTTGATGGCCTCCGAGAACTTCCTAGCAGCTGCGATCACCACAGCATTCAGTGAAGGGGATGTGGCCAAGGCGAATTCCCTCATACTTATCTCCGGTATCTCAACCCCTATGACGCTCCTAACCTTCATTTCCGTGAGTAGGGGCATCGTTAGCAGGGCAGCCTTTCTCATCTCATCGGGTCCCGCGGCAGCGTAGGCCAGCCTGAGAAGCTTGTAAGCTTCCTCCAGCTTCTTCTCAATTTCGTTCCTCTTCCTCAGATCTGGAAGCAGATTCTGACTCTCCTTGACGAGCTGATCCCTCTTCATCTTTAGGGCATCGACACCGGAGCGGAGGAGGCGAGTTCTCTCTCTCAAGCGGATCAAAAATCCTTTGGTGGGGAGTACTCTCCCCACGGAGCGGAAGCTCACTATCACTCACCCTCTGCCCGGGCCGCGATCCTCCTCTTCGGGTGGAACTTGTTGAGGGTCTTCTCGCTTATCCTCGTCAGCTCAGCCTCGGGCAGTATGGACAGTATGTCCCAGGCTATGTCCAGCGTCTCCTCGATACTCCTCCTCTCCCTGAAGCCTTGCGCCACGAACTCCCTCTCGAACCTCCTAGCGAACTCCAAGTACAACTTTTCCCTTGGGCTCAGTCCAGCCTCACCGACTATCTGGACGAGCTCCCTGGCCTTGGTACCTTGGCTGTAGGCCGCGTAAAGCTGGTCAGAGACCTCCTTGTGGTCCTCCCTGGTCTTCCCCGGACCTATGCCGTCTTTCATCAACCTGCTAAGACTCGGCAGAACGTTGATAGGCGGATAGATACCCCTGTTGTGGAGGTCCAGGTCCAGGAATATCTGACCCTCAGTTATGTAGCCAGTGAGGTCGGGTATGGGGTGGGTGAGGTCCCCGCCGGGCATCGTCAGTATAGGCATGAAGGTGATCGAGCCCGGCCTCCCTATGATCCTCCCGGCCCTCTCGTAGATGCTAGCTAGGTCGCTGTACATGTAACCGGGATATCCCTTCCTGCTGGGTACCTCCTCCCTGGCGGAGCTGAGCTCCCTGAGGGCCTCGCAGTAGTTGGTCATGTCCGTGATTATGACCAGGACATCCATACCCAGATCGAACGCCAGGTACTCAGCGGCGGTCAGGGCCACTCTCGGTGTGGTTATTCTCTCTATGACGGGGTCGTTTGCCAAGTTGAGGAAGAGCACGGATCTGCTCAGCGCTCCAAACTCCTCGAACTGCCTCCTGAAGAAGAGAACGTCATCGTACTTCAGACCAATGGCCGCGAATACTATAGAGAACCTCTCCGCCTTCCCTGGAACCACCGCCTGCCTCGCCACCTGAGCGGCCACTTCATTGTGAGGTAATCCCGACTCGGAGAAGATCGGGAGCTTCTGACCCCTAACCAAGCTCAACATCCCGTCGATGGCGGATATACCCGTCTCTATGAACTCATCTGGGTAGTCCCTCTTGGCCGGGTTTATGGGGGCGCCGTTAATGTCCCTGAAGTCGTCCGCCCTTATCTTAGGACCGCCGTCTATCGGCTCGCCCGCGCCGTTGAACACCCTGCCTAGCATCTCATCGGACACAGGGATCTTGAGGGTGGAGCCGGTGAACTTGACCATGGCGTTGGAATCTAGCCCCTCCGTGTCTCCCAGCACCTGTATGACCACCTTATCCCTTCCAGCCTCCAAGACCTGGCCGAACCACTCCCTACCGTCCTCCGAGTATATCCTGACCACTTCCTCGTATGCGGCTCCCGGAACTCCCCTCATTATCACGAGGGGTCCCTTGACCTGGTCAATCCCCTTGTAAGTCAGACCATACACGGACATATCATCTCACCTCCGCAAGTAGGGAAGATATCTCGGCCTCCAGCTGAGCTATGGCTTCCTTGACGGCGTTCTCGAACTCCTCCTCGGGCACGAACTTGAGCCTCCTGAGGAGACCCAGTGACTTCATCTCGGCTATTCTAGATATGGGAACTCCCGCGTCTATCATGGGCCTGGCCCTGTCGTAGAACTCCAGCAGCGTCTTCAGAAGCAGGGCCTGCTTCTTCGGAGAGCAGTAGGTGTCCACCTCGTGATAGGCATTCTGAACCAGGAATCCCTCCTTGATTAGCTCGGCGGACAGGAGCACCAGCCTGTTCTCATCGGAGAGAGCAGCCTCTCCGACGACTCTGGCTACCTCCTCCAAGCTGGAAGCTCTCTGCAGGAGAGCCATCGCCTTGTCCCTGTAAGCCATCATGTCATGGCCCGTGTTCTCGATCCACCACTCCCTCAATCCGCCAGTGTACTTTGAGAAGCTCCTTAGCCAGTTTATGGACGGGAAGTGCCTCTTAAACGCCAGATCCTTGTCCAGAGCCCAGAAGGCACCCACGTACCTCATCGTGTGCTGCGTGACGGGCTCGTTCAGGTCTCCTCCGGATGGACTCACCGCCCCTATGACGGCGACGGATCCCAGCTCATCTCTCTTACCCTGAACCTTTATCCTACCGGCCCTTTCGTAGAACGAAGCTATGTAGTCAGGTAGATAGGCTGGATATCCCCTCTCAGACGGAATCTCCTCAAGCCTGGAGCTCAGCTCCCTCAATGCCTCGGCCCACCTGGAGGTGGAATCCGCCGTGAGGACGACGTGGAGCCCCATGTCCCTGTAGTACTCAGCGTAGGTGATCCCCATGAATATGCTGGCCTCCCTAGCGGGTACGGGCATGTTGCTGGTGTTGGCTATGAGGACGCTCCTCTCTAGCAGAGGCTTCCCGCTCTTGGGATCGACCAGCTTCGGGAAGGTGTGAAGCAGGTCCGTCATCTCGTTGCCTCTCTCCCCGCAACCCACGTAGACCACGACGTCAGCGTCGGCCCACTTCGATATCTGGTGTAGGGTCACAGTCTTACCCGTGCCGAATCCTCCGGGTACCGCCGAGGTTCCCCCCTTGACTATCGGGAAGAACGTGTCTATCACTCTCTGCCCAGTTACCAAGAGTTCCACGGGAGCCAGCTTCTCCCTGAAGGGTCTGGGTGTCCTGACGGGCCACTTGTGATACATCTTCACCTCTTCCTTACCGCCTATGTGCTCGACCACCACCACAGGCTCCTCTATGGTGTAGTCTCCCTCGGGGAGGACCTCCACGACCTTTGCCTTCTCTATGGTCGGGGGAAGCATTATTTTGTGCGTAACAGAGCCCTCTGGAACGGTTCCGAGGACATCCCCCGCGACGACATCATCCCCGGGCTTGACTAGGGGAGTCCACTGCCACTTCTTATCCCTAGGAAGGGTAGGCGCCTTGATCCCCCTCGTAATGAATGGGCCTCCCGCCTTCTCGGCTATCACCTCTAGAGGCCTGCCCAGCCCGTCGAGAACCTGACCCAGAAGTCCAGGACCCAACTCGGCCGAGAGAGGCTCTCCTGTCCTCTCGACGGGCTCACCGGCCTTCACTCCTCCAGTGGGCTCGTAGACCTGTATTATCGCCTTGTCTCCCTCTATCCTGACGATCTCGCCTATGAGCCTCTCCTCTCCGACGTACACGACCTCCCTGATCTTCGCTCCCCTCATACCCTCGGCTTCTACAACGGGACCCTTTATGTGGACGATAACGCCCTTACCCTCGTAAACCAACTCGGACAAGCTTACACCCCCTCAAACAACCTACCTATTATCTCTATCTCCTTGGCCTCCCTGTAGGCCCTCAGCCTGCCATCGAAGGTGTTGTAGTACCTCCTCTCATCCCGATTATCCCTCACTACGACACCTCCAATGACCGGAACAGTCCTCTCATCAACGGAGGCTTTTATCCCCTTCTCACCCAATCTCTTCGCGACCTTCTCGAGCAGGGCCCTGTCCTTCTCCCTGCCCATTAGGACCACTTCCTTCTCTCCTAGGATGTTCGCCCCCTCCAAGGAGTACTTAACCAGTATCTCCTCGTAATTCCAGCCGGGTTCTTGACCATCGGCTATCGCAGCAAGCTTCTCGTGCACCTTCCTGAAGAATTCCCTCAGCAGGTCGGATTTCGTCATTAGAATTACGTGGTTCGCCTCCACCTCAGCTGCGCTTCTCTTCCTCGCTATCTCCTCCCTCATCTCCCTCTCAGCTCTCTCCCTCCTTGATCTCAGTATCTCCTCGGCCTCCCTCCGAGCCGACTCGATGATCTCCTTGGCTCTCTTCTCCGCCTCCCTCCTGATGGCATTGGCCCTGTCCTCGGCCATCTTGAGGATGGCCCTGACGATGGCCTCGGAATCCCTATCCACGCTAACTACTTCCTCCCCACTCACCCTCAAGCACCTCCCTCACGACCTCCTCTACCAACGAATCCATTCTCTCGGAAGCTACCCTCCTGAACTCCTCCGCCTTGGCTCTGGCCCTATTCACGATCTCCCTGACCTCCTTCTCGATGTCTTCCATCACCGACACCTCCACCGGCGTGTTCTTGGCTTCCTCGATTATTCTCTTAGCCTCCTCCTCAGCTTCCTCGATTATTCTCTTAGCCTCCTCTTCCGCCTCTTGGATTATTTTAGCAGCCTCCTTCTCGGCCTCCATTATGGCCTCAACCAATCTCGGCATTCTCTCACCCCACAATCAGAACTTCAGCTCCTCGCTACCTAAAGCCCTAGCCAGCAAGGATGCCAGCTCCTTCAATCTCACACCTCTCGCACCTTCCATGTCAGGTACTACCGCGAACACCGGGCTGACCTTGCCTCTCCTCAGAAGATCCTCTCTGTAATCTCTTATCTCCTCAGCAACCCTCTCGTTGATGAATACCACGTGTGGTAGCTCGCTCTCGTTTTCCCTGAAGAACCTTATCAGATTCCTGCGGCCCTTGATGACCTTTGCAGGCACTCCGATCATCTCGAATCCCAAGGCGAGCACTTCGTCGTCCGTTACAGCTATAGGGGAGCTGGCAATC
>WAOH01000121.1 GCA_015521385.1 Thermoproteota archaeon | reverse complement strand
GTCTTGAAAGGAAGCGTAACGAACCCTATCACCTTCGCTCCCTTGTCCTTAGCTATCTTAGCCACTATCGGGGCAGCACCCGTGCCCGTTCCCCCTCCCATGCCGGCAGCTATGAAAACCAAGTCGGGTCTGCTTCCTAAGGCATCCGATATCTTGTGGGAATCCTGTTCCGCGCAAGCCCTCGCTACTTCAGGTCTGCCACCGGCCCCGAGACCGTTTGTTATGTTCTCTCCAATGAGTATCTTGTGGGGGACCTCCACCCCGTCCAGGTGTACCTTATCGGTATTTATGGCGACGAGCCTGACTCCCTCGACACCCAGTTTGTTCAGATTGTGGACCGTATTGGAACCGCATCCTCCCACCCCGACTATGACGATGTTGCCAGCGGAGTAGTCCTCGCTACTGACTGGTGTCTCCAAGGTGTCGAGGGTCCTAGCGGCATCCACCATCGGCATCTCGGTGCCGTCCTCAACGGGGGTGTTGAAGATCCTCCTAAAGAGGTCTACCATCTCCCTCCCTTGGGAGGATCCGGTTCCCTGCATTCCCTCGAACATCAGTAAGCCACACCTCCTGCGTTCCTCCTCTTGTACTCCCTTATGAGGAGCCTTATGGCCTCCCTTATGGCCTCACTCTTGCTCGTAAAACCGACCTCTTGGACCAGCTTCTCCAGCTCCCTCATGAGGGAGTGGGGTATGTGGAACGATACTACTACCATGATACCACCGAAGCTGAATAGAATGTACGGGATCTTAAGGTATGGTTGGGATAACTGAGTAGGATATCGTAATGTCGTTGTTAATATTTCCCTCGCTGCTCATTTATATAGTAGTGTAACTTCCTGTGGTGACAAATCAATGTTTTCCGGGAGTGGGGCAGCGACCGGGCCATGCTGCTCTTGTTGGAAGGGGGGCGATCCTATTTGCTCTAGAATGGGTGCCCATTTCTCTCTTCTCGGAAATATTATTCGCGACATGTGACATGATGACCATCCTTTCCACTCCGTGTTTACCACATGAGGGTGCCATAGTGTTAAGATAATCTGACTGTGTGATAATCTGATGCCGATGCCAGCGGAGGGCTTCATACCTAACGCCTCGGATCGCGCTATCTCGAGAATGCTCAGTTACCTAGGTATAAACGAATTGGGGGATCTATTTTCGGACGTCCCCAGCTCAATCCTACTGAGGGAACCCGTGAAGATCGGGGATCCATTGACCCAGTCCGAGGTGGAGGTTCTTTACTCGGAAAAACTGGGGAGGAATCTACCCATTAGGACGAGCTTCATGGGAGGAGGAATGGCCGATCACTACGTCCCCCCTCTCGTAGATGAGCTAGTAGCTAACCAGGAATTCTACTCTTCTTACACACCCTATCAGCCCGAGATCTCCCAAGGGATCCTGCAGGCCCTCTTCGAGTACCAGTCGCTCATGGCGGAACTACTGGGGATGGATGTGGTAAACGCCTCCCTCTACGATTACGCCTCCGCGCTGGGGGAGGCTGGTAGGTTCTCCGTCAGGGTTACGAAGAGGAAGAAGATCCTACTCGCGAAGACGGTCCATCCAGAGAGGAAGATCGTGTTGAGAACCTACATGGAACCTCTGAACGTTGAGATAGTCGAGATTGGTCGGGAAAGCAATGGAGAGCTCTCTCTCGATGAGCTATCGGCCAATTTGGACGAAGATGTCGGCATGGTGTACATGGAAACCCCGAACTTCTACGGCGTTGTTGAGAGGGGAATAAGGGATGTAGCAGACATGGCTCACTCCAAAGGGGCACTTCTCGTCGTCGGGACAGATCCCTTACTGGCCGGGATAGTTAAACCACCCGGCGAGCTGGGTGCCGATGTAGTGATAGGAGAAGGGCAGCACCTGGGCGGATACATGAATTACGGGGGCCCCTCACTGGGGATATTCGCGGTGAAGAAGAGCTTCAGGCACATCAGACAACTTCCCGGAAGGCTGATAGGTATGACCAAGACGGTGGATGGTAGGTATCGTGGTTACACCATGGTCCTGCAGACGAGAGAACAGCACATTAGACAGGAAGAAGCCACTTCGAATATAACGACGAATTCCTCATTGATGGCGGTGAGGGCGGCCATTTACCTATCACTGTTGGGGCCGGACGGCATCAGATCCGTCGCCGAGAAGATCTTATACAACACTGAGTACCTCAAGAGGAGAATAGGTGATCTACCATGCTTCAGCATCCTGTTTGAGGGTTCCCTCTACTTCAAGGAAATCCCGGTGGTCTCCGAATTAGCTTGGGGCGAAGTGAACAGCTGGCTACTGAAGAACGGGATCCTAGGGGCTTTCCAAGTATCTAGGTTGTTCCCTGAAGTGGATCCGACCGGTAAGCTGGGTCTACTCTCAACGACCGAGAAGCACCGGTTGACTGATCTGGATAATCTGCTGGAGCTGATGGGGGAGGTCTGCTCATGATTCGCAGGTACGTACAAGCGAAGTGGGAGCTCAGCGAGGGCGTCCTAGAACCCACCGTGTTCGAGTTGGGAGATGTTGGGAAGGGCGGGGTCTTAGTAGCCAGAGTTGAAGACGAGCTTCGGAGGGAAATCGGGGAGATAGACGCTCTCATCCCCAAAGAGCTCTTGACGGACTCCATTGACTTGCCGGGGTTGACGGAGCCGGAGGTAGCTAGGCACTACAACCACTTGACCCAGATGAATTACGGGGTCGACAGCGGACCGTACTGGCTGGGCTCCTGTACAATGAAGTACACGCCTAAGGTCGCCATGAGGCTTGAATCGCATCCATCTCTCAGAAACGCGCACCCCTACGCCCCCGAGGAGATCGTTCAGGGGATACTGGAGGTCCTTTACGAGCTTCAGGAGATGCTATCCTCCATCACAGGATTGCCTAAGTTCTCCTTGCAGCCAGCAGCAGGGGCCCATGGTGAACTAGTGGGTGCCCTGATAATGAGGAAGAGGTTCCTAGACTTGGGGGAGAGGAGGGATGAGATCCTAATCCCGGAGTCTGCTCATGGTTCCAACTTCGCCAGTGCAGCGATGGCTGGATTCAAAGTCGTCAGAATCCCGCCCTCAGATGAGGGTACGGTGGACATGGGGGCCCTGAAAGCGGCTATGAGTGAGAGGACTGCCGGGATGATGATAACCAACCCCAATACACTTGGAATATTCGAGAGCGACATTTTGGAGATAGCCGATCTGCTCCACTCCAATGGTAGCTACCTCTACTACGATGGGGCCAACCTTAACGCGATAATGGGCTGGATCCGCCTATCCGACATGGGAGTGGATCTGGCCCATTTGAACATCCACAAGACTTTCAGCGCGCCCCACGGGGGAGGAGGGCCTGGGGCTGGGGCTGTCGGCGTGATAGAGGAGCTAGCCGAGTACCTACCCGTACCCATCATCGTGCGGGACGGGGATGTCTATCGCCTGAAATACGACCTCCCGAAGAGCATAGGAAAGGTCAGGATGTTCCATGGTAACGTGGATGTCCTGGTGAAGGCGTGGGGCTATCTAAAGTTGCTAGGAAGTGAGGGTGTGAGGCTCTCATCGGGAATAGCCGTCCTCAACGCGAATTACGCCAGGAAGAGGCTCATGGATATGGGATTTGAGGTCCCCTACGGGAGGGATAGGCCGTGCAAGCATGAGTTCGTCATATCCCTGTCCAACTTCAGGAGGGAGCATGGAGTTAAGGCGCTCGACTTCGCTAAGGCGCTGATGGACAGGGGAGTCCATCCCCCAACCATGTACTTCCCCCTGATAGTCCAGGAGGCGTTTATGATGGAGCCCACGGAATCAGACAGCCTGGAGGAGCTCGAGGCCTACGTGAACGCCATGGGTGAGATAGCGAACCTTGCTAAGAGTGATCCTAGCGAGTTGCTGAGCGCCCCCAAGAACACGGCCATCAGCAGGATCGATGACTCGTTTGCAAACAAGAGATTGTGGTTATCCTGGAAGATATACAAAGAGAAGGAGCGAGAGAAAAGCTAGCACTATCTCGATCCCTAGAATGGTTTTCACCAGCTCATATTCCCTATTAATTCCCTTTTTGATGAGGAGCCATGCCAAGGATTTGTTCGGGGGTGGGATGAGGGTTCCATCCGACTTCACCCTAGTGGGGACCTTCTTCTCAGTTCTTCCCCAAGTCGCGAGTTTCAAGAGGAAATCAAGGCCGTGGGGGATCGTCATCACTATTAAGGGCCAGTAAATCCCCCTCTGAGCTGAAATGAAGCCTATAAATCCCCCCAAGAGGAACGTCAGGATATTCCCCGGGAAGGCCCTAGCCGGATACCAGTTATAGGGAAGGAAGGCCAGTATCACAGAAGCGGCGATGAGCAGGATCATCCCGTAAGGATCTCCCCTCACGAGCAGCAGGATCGCCAGGGTCAGATATATGATGAGGGAGGTGCCCGCTTCGAGGCCGTTGAATCCAGCTAGTGTATTGAAAGCGTTGGTCACGTATATACCGAAGAGCGTCACCGCTGCGATCTGGAGGAACGGGTTCTGGTGAAAGGGGGGGAATTGCCCCAGAGAGTCGCTGAATACCAAGAAGGGTATGCCCGACAGCACTATCTTCTCGATGTTTTTGAGACCGATAAAATCATCTATGAACCCCATAGAGGCGAAGAAGATGGCGGAAGCCATCAATGGGTAGATCTCCACGTGAAGCATTAGAGAACCCGCCGCCAAGGTCACTATTACGGCGAATGCTGCGGGTAAACCCCCTACCTTGACCCCCCACGATTCGTGGGGCTTATGCAGGTCTCTGGAAACTATATTCCTCTCCTTGGAGATCCTCTCCCAAGTACCTGTGAGTAGGTAGGTGAGCGCGAAGCCCGCCACTATCAGGCATACGCTGGCGGCGGTGCCGATGAGCGAGCTCGTTGGAAGCATCTTTTTATCGGTGCTCACCGGTTGGCTACTGATAAAAATGCTGACCTGGATCTTCCTGGCTGCACTCGCGCTGGTACTATCTCTAGTCGCATCCGAGCTGTTCCACCGGGCCTTAATCCCGAGGTTAATTGAGAGGGGATACGTCTCCGAGGATGTCCACAAGCCGGGCAGGCCCAAGATCCCGGAGCCAGCGGGACCTGCGGTCTACCTAGCTTTCGCGATATCCGTGATGGTCATATCACACCTAGCCGGTAGCGCCGCACTCGAGGGGGTCGTAGCCTCGACCGGCTTGGCCTTCCTCATCGGACTGCTCGACGACCTGTCCCCTCTGGGTCCCAAGACGAAGCCCTTACTCCTCGTCCTGCCAGCTCTCCTACTAGCAGTTAGTGGGGCAATTGTGCCAAGGCCCTATTTACCTATACTGGGCAGGGCGAGGCTCTACTACACTTACTGGATTGTACTGGCCGCTATGTTCACCGTCTTCTCCAACGGCGTTAATATGATGGACGCCCTGAACGGGATGATGCCGTCCTCTGTCTTTGCCTCCACCCTGCCCCTCGTACCCGTACTGATCGCGCTGGGCAGCTACGCAGGTCTGTTGTCGCTCATCTCCCTGTACGGATCCCTGATACCCTACTACCTGAGGAACAGGTATCCGGCCAGGGTGTTCGGTGGGGACTCGAACTCCCTGTTCGTGGGAGCTGCGCTCGCCTCCATAGCGTCCATATCCAATACGGAGGCCTTCTTCGCGATTTCGCTGCTTCCATTCATGGTCTCCGGTTTCTCCATTTTAGCCTCGATAGGAGGGCTTCTGGAGAGGAGAGATATAAAGATACGGCCCGTTGTCGTGGGGGAAGGGGTCATAAGGGCCAATCCTGATGGGAAGGCGCCTATCTCCCTGATAGCCGTGCTGACATGCCAGGAAGGCAAGACGGAGCCCCGGATAGTGAGAGAGGTCGTTGCAATATCGCTGCTCTCGGGAATACTCTCCTCCGCCACGTTCTTCCTCCTAACGCCGAGGTGACGACCTTGGATAGGGGACTCCTCCTAGCCATCTACAGCGTCCTGTCCGGATGGATCCTCGTGCTGGGTTCTCTCTTCCTCATCAAGGTACTGATCGTGAACTTGGGGACTGAGGGTTTCCTCGTGGCTCTGACAGAGGTGGTGGTCGGGTTCTTGGCCCTAGGTGGAGCCCTCTACCTGTGGTACCTCACCATGAGGGCGTTGTTCCTGAAAGTGAAGTCGTCCGGGAAGGGCCATGGTGGGCCCGGGGGGACTTGAACCCCCGACCTCCCGCTTCTCCTCTGGGGTCCCTGTAGCGGGAGCCGCCATATAAGGCGGGCGCTCTATCCAGTCTGAGCCACGGGCCCCAGCCCTGATCGATAAGGCACTGGACCTATATATAAGGATTAGCTAGGCTTCATGGAGATGACATGAGTTCGGTGGTACCGGAACCCGCACACAAGGTGTGGATTGAGGAGCTCGGGGAGGGCAGATTCGAGGACATATCGATAAATCAGGTGCGGTACTTTCGACTGCCTTGGGGCAGCGTCTCCAAGGTGAGGGTGCTGGGGTTGGTCATAAATTCGTGGATGAGCGACGACGGCACCTTCGCCTGGATAGAGGTCCACGACGGCAGCGGGAGCATACAGGTCAAGGCCTGGGAGGAGGATATAGACAGGATCACGGATCCCGATACGGGTAAGTTGCTGGAGACGGGTTCCCTGGTAGATGTCATAGGGAGGATAAGGAGCTGGAGGGACACCCTATACCTGTACCCCCTCCTCGTGATCAAGGTGAAAGATCCCAACACAATCTTTCTCAGGGAACTGGAGATCCTCAGAAGGAAGCTCAGGTATCGGGCTGCCCCTAGCGGCGTTCCTCAAGAAGAAGCTCCCGGAGTCAGGACCATAATCAAACTACTCAAGGAGATAGGTCCTCTGGACGGTAGGGAGATGGCCGACCTCCTCAAGGTTGACGAGGATCGGCTCATCGTCCAGCTCAGGGAGCTGGAGGACTTAGGTTTAATATACGAGGATAACGGAAAATACGTGTACGTTGGATGGGGTGATAAACATGTCGACCAAGGAAGAGTATTTGAAGATGCTTAAGGAGGCCAGAGAGCAGCTACCTGCTGTTGTAGTCAGTGGGGAGAGGTTTACGCCTCCTAAACCCATAATCGCGATAGAAGGCAAGCAGACGCATATAGTCAACTTCAAGGAGATAACTACCACGCTGAACAGGGATCCCAAGCTCCTAGCCAGGTACCTTTCCAAGGAACTGGGCTCTCCTTACTTCCTGACCGAGGACGGCAGGAAGCTCATACTCAGCAGGAGGATAGATCCCAGGCAGGTGGAGAACAGGGTGGAGAGATTCATCAAGACCTACGTGATATGTCCCCACTGCGGCAGGCCAGACACCGTCATCGTGAAGATCAAGAAGGCCTGGGTACTCAGGTGCCAGGCCTGCGGTGCGGAGACTCCGATACCTAAGATCTGAGGGGGGATCATTTGCGAAAGAAGAAGGCTGCCAAAAAGAAGAAGGGAAGCGATATCGAGAGATCTTTAGACGCCGAGATGGAGGAACTCCTCCCGGCGGAGGAGGAGCTCGAGATCTTCGGTAGGGTGCTCGAGCCCCTAGGCAAGGGACACTTCCGAGTAGAGTGCGCGGATGGAGCTATTAGGGTATGCAGGGTCAGGGGGAAGCTCAGGGGGAGGAGGTCCTGGATAAAGAGGGGAGACATCGTGCTCGTATCCATATGGCCCTTCAAGAAGGACAGAGGAGACATAGTAGTCAGATACACCCACCAGCAAGTCCAATGGCTGGTGGAGAAGGGCTACATACCCGAGGACTGGGCGCTTTACAAGGAGGGCTGATCGAGGGAGATCCCAGCTTGTCAGATAGGTTCGAGGAGTTGGAGGAGAGGATAGAGGAGCTGCTGGAGAGGGATCACAGCAGGAAGAGGATTAAGGACGAGGAGTACTTCAAAGTAAGGCAATTGGCTTTCGATAACAGGACAATAAGGGCTCTGTTGAAGCTGTTCAACAAGGGGGTGTTGGACGACCTCACTTGGGTCGTAAGCGCGGGAAAGGAGTCCCTAGTCCTAGCGGGAAGGGGGCCCGAGGGCGAGCTAGCGATCAAGATATACAGGATATACACCGCGAACTTCAGGAAGTACCTAGATTACATAGTGGGCGACCACAGGTTCCCTCCCGTTAGGAACCGGGACAAGATAATACCTCTGTGGGCGAAGAAGGAGTTCAGGAACCTCAGGAGATTAAGAGAGGTGGGGGTCAGGGTACCCCGGCCGGTGGATGTGGTGGGGAACGTGTTGGTCATGGAGTTCATAGGGAGGGATGGTGTTCCAGCCCCCCTCCTGAAGGACAGCGATCTGGAGGAACCTGAGAGGTACCTTAGTGAGATACTGGAGGATATAAGGAGGGCCTACGTAGAGGCCGATTTGGTACACGGGGATCTCAGCGAGTACAACGTGATGGTGTGGGAAGACCATCCTTGGATCATAGACGTATCTCAGGCGGTGGTCACGGCCCACCCCCTGTCCTTCTCGCTCCTCCTCAGGGACTTGGAGAGGGTCACCTCATTTTTTAAAAAGCAATACCGGATAGATGTCCCCGATCCCTACAAGCTTGCCGAGGAGCTTGCTAGAACTAAGGAAGTTTGAGAGGGGGTCTTACTCTTGCAGGAGATCAGAGTCAGGATACCTAAGGACAGGATAGGGGTTCTGATAGGCAAAAAGGGATCCACCAAGGCTATGATCGAAGAGATCACCGGGGCGGAGATAACAGTCGATAGCGGAACTGGTGAGGTCCTGATAAGGTTTCCTGAGGTTCCGGAGGATCCCCTAATGCCTATGAAGCTGGAGTCTGTGATAAGAGCGATAGGCAGGGGCTTTAACCCGGAGATAGCTCTGAAGCTCCTTCAGGACGATTACGTGCTGGAGGTCATAGACATAAGGAGGTTCGTCGGTGCCAGGAAGAACGCGTTGAAGAGAATGAGGGGGAGGCTCATCGGAGAAAAGGGGAAGGCCCGCTCCTACATAGAGGGCAGGACCAACACCCACATATCAGTTTACGGTCATACCGTGTCCATAATTGGGAGGACTTACGATGTCGTCGCGGCCAGGGAGGCGGTGTTCTCGCTGCTTGAGGGATCGATGCACTCCACAGCCTACAGGGCCATGGAGAAGAAGATAGCTGAAATGAGTAAGAGGGCCATGCTCGATGAGAGCCTGTTGAGGAAGGCCCTCAGAGAGACTGTGAACGAGGAGGAATGAGGGGATTCTTATGTCCGAGGAAATCAGACTGGAGGAGATAAGTGCGGCGGATTTCTTCTACAGGAACAAATCTCTAGCCGGATTCGACAACCCCGTCAGGGCAACGTACACCATAGTCAGGGAGCTGGTGGAGAACGCCCTTGACGCGGCCGAGATGGCGGAGAACCCTCCGAAGATACAGATAATGATGGCCGAGTATAAGGAGAGGGACGAGGGATCCCTCCCTTGGTATAAGATCGTGGTGGCCGATAATGGAATAGGACTCGGACCTGACGAGATACCCAGGGCATTCGGCAGGGTGTTCGTCAGCTCCAAGTACAGGCTGATCCAGAGCAGGGGTACCTTCGGCCTAGGGGGAACCATGGCTCTCCTCTACGGTCAGATAACTACTAACATGCCGTTCAAGGTCACATCGGCCAAGAAGGGAGAGCCTGTTTACGAGATAACCATGATGATAGACATCCAGAAGAACGAGCCGGTTGTGCTGGACAGGAGGATCCTGAAGGGCATATCTAGGGCCTCCTTCACGGTGGTGGAGTCTTACTTCGAGGGTAATTACCCTAGAGCCAAGAGGAAGATCGTCGATTACCTGCATCAGACGGCAATAGTGGTTCCCTATGCGGATATCACCTTCATGGATCCGGAGGGTAACTTCTACGTGTTCCCCAGGAGCACCGATAGATTGCCCCCTCGACCTAAGGAGGCTTTGTACCATCCGAAGGGGGTCGACCTAGAGCTACTGCAGAGATTGCTCCAGGCAACAAAGGCGCGCACCCTCAAGTCGTTCCTGACCAGGCACTTCCAGAGGGTTGGGAGCAAGACCGCCAGCGAGGTCCTGAAGATAGCTGGATTACCGCCGGATAAGAAACCTTCTAGGCTCACCAAGGAGGAGGTAGAGAGGCTGTTTCGAGCGCTGAAGAGTTACGATAAGTTCCTTCCCCCCGACCCCAGCGTGTTATCCCCCTTGGGAGCGGATCTCTTCGAGTCGGGCATAAGGAAGGAGTTGCAGCCGGAGTTCGTTAAAGCGGTTCAAAGGCCACCCTCAGTTTACGAGGCCCATCCTTTCATAATAGAGACAGCTATAGCTTACGGCGGGCAGATAAGACCTACGGGGGATATACAGCTGTATAGGTACGCCAACAGAATCCCCCTGCTCTACGACGTCTCGAGCGATGTGTCCTATCAGATAATCAGGAAGATAGACTGGAGTAACTACGGCATAAAGAGCCCGGAGGATGAGCCGATCGTGTTCTTCGTTCACATAGTCTCTACGAAGGTCCCGTTCAAGACCGTGGGTAAGGAGTTCATAGCTAACGTGCCTGAGGTGGCCAAGGAGATCGAGCTGGGGCTGAGAAACTGCGCTAGGGATCTGAGAATCTTCCTGAGCCGTAAGAGAAGGAGAGAAATGCTCAGGAGGAGGTACGAGCTGTTCAAGATGTACTATCAAATAATAGCGGAGACCCTAGAGGAGCTGCTGGGTGAGCGCCCCCCTGTGGAGAACCTGCTGGATAAATTGAGGGTCAAGATGGGTGATGACGATGGAGGAGATGGAGGTCAAGAAGAAGGCTCTTGAGTTGGCCAAGGAGATTGCTGAGAGGATAAAGAGGGGAGAATTCCCCGAGATAGAGTACCCCCCGAACAGCCAGAAGAACATACTGTTCGACGAGAACATAGGCTACATATTCAGCCCCAAGACCTTCAGCAAGATAAGGGGTTCTAGAGTCAAGAGCCTCAAGACCCTGGCCGGCGTCCTGTACGGGCTCAGCAGGGCGCTGGATCACTTGGAAAACGGGCTTACCATGACGAAGAGGGATTTCTACTACGTGCATAAGGTGGAGAGGCTCAAGGGGACGCTCTTCCCCGAGGACCAGAGGGAGACCGATGCGAGGATAGTGCTGATGGAGCTCATACTCGGGATGCCCAGGGAGGCCTTTTCCATAACTAGCGATCCAAGGGGATGGATATACGGAGATATAGAGCTCATCGATAGATCTGGCAGGGTTCTGAGAGCTGATCAGGTCGGAGAAATGGGGTACTCCGTGCCGCCGAGGCCAGAGAACATAAAATTCAAGAGGATAGGCGTTAAAGCGGTCGTTG
Organism: Thermoproteota archaeon; assembly: GCA_015521385.1. Lineage (GTDB taxonomy): Archaea > Korarchaeota > Korarchaeia > Korarchaeales > Korarchaeaceae > Korarchaeum. Next base: position 2,996 of record WAOH01000121.1, on the reverse strand, counting down.
CTATAGAGAAGGTGGGTCCGGCTAAGAACATGATCGAGCTGGGTATACCTGAGGAGAGAAAGATCGCCATCGCCATACTGCAGGGGCAGGCATCTAGGAGCATGAGGAGATTCCTTAGGATGCTGTCCGATGAGGGGGTTCCCATCGCCATACTGACGGACTTGTCACCTTGGTCCCTCAGGATAGCCGCTACCGTGATCTACAACAGCATTAATTCAGCGCACATACCTTATCTCGCCTCTCCAGAGGCCAGATTCATTGGAATACTCACGAAGGACGTTGAGGATGGGTTCTTCAGGGATTACCAATTCGCCTTAGAGCCCCTCACCCCCGCGGATCTCAAAGCAGCTCAGGACAATCAGTTCTTACCGAACCTTCAGAACGAGTTTTGGCAGAGGGAGAACAGGTGGTTCCTAGAGAAAAAGAAGAAGGCCGAGATAGAGATATTCAAGGCTATGAGCCCAACCGCTAAGAGGCTGAAGGAGCTGTTTGTCGAGTATCTAAGGCAGAAGCTCGATGAGCATCTGGGGATAAGCATCTGATCCCCCTAAATCCCTGTCCTCCTATCTTCAATTCGAGAACTAGGATCTCTCCTCAACGGGAGGCCTCATAACATTTTTATTGGGGTTACGCTTATAGGTGGATTGGGCTCCGGTGGTGTAGCCCGGCCAAGCATAGGGGCCTTTCGAGCCCCAGACCCGGGTTCAAATCCCGGCCGGAGCACCAGCGGGGGTAGCCAAGCCAGGTCCAAGGCGCCGGATTCAGGGTCCGGTGGGCGTCAGGCCCGCGTGGGTTCAAATCCCACCCCCCGCACCATCCGAATCAAATTTTATAGGGGGAGCGCGCTAACTGACCGTAGGAGCCCCGTGGTGTAGCGGCCAAGCACGCCGGGCTTTGAACCCGGAGACCCCGGTTCGAATCCGGGCGGGGCTACCACACCCCTCACATTACTGGATAAGTGATTCTGAATGTGCGACGCCAAGTTCTTAGTGGACTCGATGAGCGGCAAACTGGCGAAGTGGCTGAGGATACTGGGGTGCGACACTGAATACGTGAATCCCAAGGAGGAGGACTCCCTTATACTCAGGTCCTCGACCGGCAGGATACTGATCACCAGGGACAGGGAGCTCGTTAAGAGGGCAATCAATCACGGAGTGAGGGTCATATATGTCCCCGAGCAGCTGGAGGAAGCTCTGGCCGTAGTATCCGCGGGCGCTGGAGTGAAATTGAGGATAGATCCAGGGGGGAGCAGATGCCCCTTCTGCAACACCAAGCTTGACGTTGTCAGGAGACCCCGAGTACCTAGAGAATTACCTAAGGAAGTCCTCCATTCGCACACTAGGTTTCTGGTGTGCCCCTCCTGTAAAAGCGTCTTCTGGTTTGGATCGCACTATTGGAATATGCTAAAGACCCTATCGGAGGTAAAGAAGAAAAGGCGGATCCTCCCACTATCCGGGGGGACCCGTGATGACAGGTGACGGCAATGATCCGTGAGAAAACTGACCTACTCTGAGGTCCTCCCATGCAGTTCGGATCAGACCAAAGGAATTTATGTAGTTCTCCTCTGCCCCTCAGGGTGATACTACGGATAGACTATCGCTGGTGCTGAGAGGCGTGGCAGAGCCGCTGGACGAATTCGTCATGACTCTAGATGAGATAAAGGAGCTGCTCAAGGCCGGCCGTCACAACACTTACGTGGGTTATGAACCATCCGGCCCCATCCACCTAGGGACGCTCATCACGCTGTACAAGCTGAAGGACATGGTGGATGCCGGGTTCCACGCGATAGCTCTAATGGCGGACATCCACGCGATCCTCAACCTGAAGGGACCGAGGGAACTCATAGAGGAGGTCTCGATGACCTATTGGAAGACCGTGTTCCACGAGCTGGGCTCCCCAGAGATAGAGATAAGACTAGGAAGCAGCTTTGAGCTTTCCCCCGACTACGTTCTGGATCTGCTCTCGCTTTCCCAGAGGGTGACCGCTAGGAGGGCCTGGAGGGCCATGTCCATGATAGCGAGGGAACAGGAGGACCCCCTAGTATCGCACCACATCTACCCCTTGATGCAGGCCCTGGACATCCTCTACTTACGGGTCAAAGTAGCTATAGGGGGAACCGACCAGAGGAAGATACATGCCCTGGCCAGGGACGTATTTTCAACGAACGTCCCCCTCAGGGTCGAGAGATACGTGCCATCGGCGATACACACACCATTGCTGACGGGACTCACGGGAGGCAAGATGAGCAGCAGCATCCCCAAGTCCCATATAGCCGTTCACGACCCACCGGAGATCATAAGGGAGAAGATAAGGCATGCCTACTGCCCCCCCGGAACTGAAGATCAGTACGATGAGGAGGGAAGGTTGAAGAACCCCATACTCGGCATAATGAGGTACCTAATACTTCCAAGGTCGGGAAGCGTCGTTCTACCGAGAGCGAAGGCCGCCGGTGGTGGGGAGATCGAGGTATCCAGCTATGAAGAGCTGGAGGACAGCTACAGGAGGGGTGAGATACACCCGCTGGACCTGAAGAACTTCGTGGCCGAGTACCTAGTGGAGGAATTCGCAGGGCTGAGGGACAAGCTCATGTCCGACAGCGGGTTAATAGAGCCGCTCTACAGATTACAGAAGTGGCAGAAGGAGAGGGGTTTATTCGGGGACTTGGAGTGGAGGGAGGTCCTGAGATCCTATCACCCCTACTTGGGGGAGTCGATCTCATAAGGATCATCCCCAAGTTTTTAGGAGAGTCCGGTCCTTAAGGAGAAGGGGCTGTGATGATAGCTCCACAGACAGATTTGTGGGAATGAGGAGACTCTCCGCTCCTGAGCCCCCTTAAAAACAGTCGAAGAAAGAGAGAGGTATGATCAGGAGACCTTCTCCTGAAGGGCCTTGGCGATCGCAGCCGCCTTCCTCACCAACAGGGGTACGGTCTCCTTGCTCAGCCACGCTGCCTCCAAGGCGAGAGCGAGAGCCCTCGCGACGGCTCTCTCGGTGAG